>JAZGBI010000099.1 GCA_036476315.1 Candidatus Neomarinimicrobiota bacterium
TTCCAGTACTATATACAGAATTCTTCAATTGACTTTAACCATCGATAATTCTTATATAGGTGGGACTGTTACAATGGGCGGGTGGATCACTTCCGCAAAGCGAGATAACGAACGCATATCAATTTCGTAGTAGTTCGTTTCTCTCATTATAGGTTTCTCCAATAGGCCCTGTCAGGCCCAAGGTCGTCTCAAAGCTGCGAGCAACGGATTAGAAGTCCGTTGCCACAATAAAACTCACCGACGAGAAATGACCTTTTTTCAAAAAGTGTATCCATAAAACGTATCCATATTTTCGACTTCTGATAAGTCTTTCCAAGAAAAAACAGAGAAAAAATCAGAAATTCCTCGATTGACATTTCCTACTTCGACTATTATCTTCAGCTGGGAATTTGAGCAAGAATGGGGGTGCTATCCCACTTGTGCGTGATAGCTGAGATTAAACCCTTTGAACCTGAACTGGGTAATGCCAGCTGAGGGATGAAGAACACGAGGCAGACAGTCAGAATCCTCTTCGCTTTGAAGGGGATTTTTAATTTTTACAGTAATTGGAATCTGTCTCCTCGTCACAACTTGTAGCAAACCAACGGAGCCCGAAGACGAAGCCCTCTGGACAAAGACCTTAGGGCTAAGCGATGATGATCGGGGGCACTCTGTCCAGCAGACCTCCGATGAGGGACATAACATACGTGAACTAATCAAAATGTCATGCTAACCAGAATCTTGCGCAGGAATAGGGAAGGAAATGATATTGGTAACAATTTGTGTCGCACATTCAGAACACTACTTTTTCTCATGATTGCTGCCTCAAGCCACGTCCCATTTGGGCAAACCTTCATCTTCATCTCAGCCGTTTCGGCTCAGATCGCGACTGATGGGACCGTTAAAAGTTTCCAAAAGATCAGCGACACGGCGGGCAGCTTCACCGCCACGCTGGATAATAGCGACTTCTTTGGCGTCTCGGTGGCCAGCCTGGGCGACCTGGACGGTGACGGGGTAACAGACCTGGCCGTTGGAGCCCATTTTGGTAACGACGGCGGGGCTAACCGGGGGGCGGTATACGTCCTTTTCCTTAATACCGATGGGACGGTGAAGTCCTTCCAGAAGATCAGCGACACGGCAGGCAGCTTCACCGCCACGCTGGATAATAGCGACGTCTTTGGCATCTCGGTGGCCAGCCTGGGCGATCTGGACGGTGACGCGGTCACCGACATGGCTGTCGGAGCCTATGTTGATGACGACGGCGGGAGTGACCGGGGAGCGGTATACGTCCTTTTCCTTAATACCGATGGGACGGTGAAGTCCTTCCAGAAGATCAGCGACACGGCGGGCAGCTTCACCGCCACGCTGGATGATGTCGACCTCTTTGGCAGCTCGGTGGCCAGCCTGGGCGATCTGGACGGTGACGGGGTCAGCGACCTGGCCGTGGGAGCCGTTTTTGATGGCGACGGCGGGGAAAATCGGGGAGCGGTATATTCATTGTTTCTGAAAGCGGAGGCGACGGCATCAACGGTCACGACAGGTGCCGCCACAAACGTTAGCACAACTTCTGCCACGCTCAATGGCACGGTCAATCCAAATAACCTCAGCACGACCGTTACCTTCGAATGGGGCGAAACGACAAGCTACGGAAATACGATAACGGCAGATCAAAGTCCTGTAACAGGCACAACTGATGTTGCAGTAAGTGCAAATCTCACCGGACTTTCAGAAAGCACAGAATATCACTTCCGTGTAGTAGCAACCAATAGCGCAGGCACAACCAACGGTGGCGATCAAACGTTCACCACTACCTTAGCCGGGACTGCCCCAACAGCCACCACAGACACTGCCACAAACGTTAGCACCACCTCCGCCACACTCAATGGCACGGTCAATCCAAATAATCTCAGCACGACCCTTACCTTCGAATGGGGACAAACGACAACCTACGGAAATACGGTAACAGCAGATCAAAGTCCTGTGACAGGCACAAGTGACGTTTCGGTAAGTGCCACTCTGACTGAACTTTCTGATAACACAGAATACCACTTCCGTGCGGTAGCAACCAATAGCGCGGGCACGACCAACGGTGGCGATCAAACGTTCACCACTACCTTGGCCGGGACTGCCCCAACAGCGGCGACAGACGCCGCCACAAACGTTAGCACAACTTCCGCCACACTCAACGGTACGGTCAATCCAAACAATCTCAGCACGACCGTTACCTTCGAATGGGGAGAAACGACAAGCTATGGAAATACGGTAACGGCAGATCAAAGTCCTGTGACAGGCACAAGTGACGTTTCGGTAAGTGCCACTCTGACTGAACTTTCTGATAACACAGAATACCACTTCCGTGCGGTAGCAACCAATAGCGCAGGGACGACCAACGGTGGAGATCAAACATTTGCAACCTTGCAGGCTGGAAGTGCTCCAACGGCCATTACCATCCCAGCAACCGATATCGGAACTACCTCAGCCACCCTCAACGGCATCGTAAATCCAAATGACCCTCTTACAACAGTTACGTTTGAATATGGAGAAACAGAGGGTTACGGGAGTACTTCAACAGCAGATCAAAGTCCTCTCACTGGTACAGTTGATCTTACCGTCAGCACCAATATCATGGATCTTCTGTCAAATACTGAGTACCACTTTCGAGTAGTTGCTACGAACGACGTGGGAACAACAAATGGTGGTGATCGGATGTTTAGCACATTGGAACTTGCTCCTCCTGTTATTAGTGGTAGTCTCCAGGGGATTGTTGCCAGCGAAGGGGAACTTGTCACTGTGAATGTCCAGATTGCAGCTGAGGCCGGTCTGAACCGGGCTGAGTTGAAATACTTCATTGGCGGCACGAAGACGTTGCGAACATCTGCGTTTTCGGACGTGGGTGGAAATCAGTATCAAGCTTTAATTCCACCGGAACACGTGACCGACCGTGGGATCGTTGGCTTCATACAAGCTGAAGACAATTTGGGCAGGGTGGCTGTATCTGATACGGCAGAAATCAGGGTCCACTTTGACGATATTGGTATTTCCCGCGTGTCCACCGAGCAGTATGCCATGATATCCGTTCCCGGAGACCTTGATGGGAAGAACCAAACTCCCGTTCTTGGCGATGAACTTGGGGTATACGACAAGACCCGGTGGCGTCTCTTCGGGTGGAATGGTACAAATTATACGGAGTTCGAAGGGTCGGCGAACTTTAATCCAGGAGCGGCGTTTTGGATTATCACGGCCAAGGGTGCGAACCTATCTGGGGGTCCAGGGACCTCGACACAACTGATGCCGGCGCACAGCATAGGTCTCAATCAGGGATGGAACCAGATTGGATCCCCGTACAACTTTGATGTGGACGTCGGCCAGATGAAATACGATCCTGCGGCGATTGAGCCGCAATTCTACGAGTACGATCCTGCCATCAACGATTATGTAATCCAAACCAGCATGAAGCCAGGGGGAGGCGTCTGGATCTATGCCTTCCAAAACACTGCTCTTCAAGTAAACTCCGGTACTGGAAGTCTGGCCCGGCAAGTGGTGGAGACACTTCCCCTACAGTGGGGTGGGAGGGCGAAAGCCACCGTAGGCCACATGCAGGACACGGAGAATGCGTTCGGGGTTGCATCCATGGCTTCAGACGCGTGGGATGAATCAGACCGCCACGAACCGCCGGTGATTGGCGATTATGTCACTCTGGCCTTCGACAATCGGGAGTGGGACTATCGTGGTGGGCTCTACAGCAGAGACATCCGAAGCCAAGAGGCTCAAGGGCACGTCTGGCCCTTTGTGGTCCGGACAAACCATGAGGGATACGTCCATCTTGACTTTGAATGGACAGAGGCAGTCCCTCCAGGGTGGGAAGCTCATGTGGTGGACAGAGATCTTGAGGTTGTCCGTACTCTGTCGGAGGTTCCCCAATACACCTTCAGGTCTAACGGTTCGAAGACTCAGCGTAACTTCAGTCTGGTGGTGGGACAGCCGTCGTTTGTCAGGGAAGCCATCGAAGAATTTGTGACGGTTCCTGAGGAATATGAGCTGTTTCAGAATATGCCAAATCCATTCAATGCGGTCACCACCATTCGGTTCAGTCTCCCCGAGGAGGGTAAGGTGAATCTTGTCATCTATGATGTGATGGGTCATGAAGTGGTCACCCTTTCCAAGGAAGAAAGATATGATCGTGGTATACATATCTCTCTATGGAATGGGAAGAATCGTTATGGCCGTAACGTCGGCACGGGCGTTTACCTCTACCGTATTCAGGCTGGTGACTTTATCCAGTCTCGCAAGATGGTTTTGTTGAGGTGAAACTAGCCGCCAGTCAAGGCCAAAATGGTGTGACTATATGATCCTGTTTTTTTCGCTATCCAGCAACGCCGCCTTATAAAGGCAGCGCTTTCCCCACGTCTTACCGAGAAGAGGCAACTCCCTCAAGACGCCGCGTGTCCATAGAATCCGTGTCCATAATCTGACCATATTTGACCTTATGTGATAACATTTGGCAGCGTAGATAAGAATAAGATTTATGTCACAAAAGAGGAAAAATCCGTCGAGAAAGCCAATCACCCCCGGGGATTTGTTTACCGAGATACGGGGGGTATTACAGAAGGGGAATTACGACATTTGACCAAATCTGGCTACATCAACATCATATTGCGGATACCGACTGTACAAAATTGAATCTCCCTCATCGGTGCAGGTGGAATTGACACAGACCTTTTAAGCCGGTGCTCGCAGATTCGAACAACGCCGCCTCATGAGGGCGGAGTTTTCCGACTATAAAGGCAAGAAAGGCTGTAATTAGGTTGCAGTCGACCTAAAACAGCGACATAACGCATCGTCCGGACTCCGTTGGGGCAAGTACCCAACGAACTGTGAGTAATATCGACAGGGAAAGCAGGCCCGCCGTGTCCGGCTAATCTCTTCAGGTACCAGGAAATCCCCAGTTTCTCACTGTCTTCCTGGCACTCCCCGCATTCTCAAAATCACCCTTTATTCTAAAATTGGGCCTTTTTAAAACTCCCACGTGGGACTTTTGGGCTGTTCTCCTCGGTGAAGTTATCCCGGCCTGGACACCATCATGCGCCTGAACGTCAACTCTGCGTAATTCATCGAGTCATTCAGTTGACTGGACTTTTCACACAATGGCACGCACCGCATTTTTCGATACCATGGACTGATTTGTTCTCAGGAGCCGTATTCTCGCTTACGGCGCTCTCTTATGTCGCACAATCGACCTGCGTCGCTCAGAACCTATTTTACGGGATTTCTAACCCTATTCCAGGGTTACTGTCTTGGCGTTCAGATCCCCCTCCCTTTCCTACCGCAATAATCCCTTAAAAAGAGGTATATGTATAATGGAAGAGAAGGCACTGTAGCTTTCTCATCGCAATCATTTCACCATTATTAACTCATGGAGGACATTATGAATATCACATTAGAAAGAGCGGAGAACGCCGTTAAATGGGGACAGGCCGGCTTTTCCCTGGCGCTGGCACTGTTATCCCTGATTCACCTTGGGGTGTCGGCTCGAAACGGGAAATCAAAACAGGAAGAACGCTAAATGACTGAACCGGTCAAGAAGCCCAGGCTTCCGCCGGAGACTGATGACAGCGTGGTGGAGGTGGACCTTCGCCACGTTGTTTTAGCTTTTGGAGGTGTTTTCATGGGCGTCCTGGCCTCCGGCACGGCGTTGATCCTGATCCGTGACTGGGCCAGGTTCAGGAGGCAGAAAGCAGCCATCGAGTCTATTTCACAACTGATAAAGATCATTCAGGAAGGAGGATTTCGTCCATGGAAAAGCGCGAAGGAGGATACTTCATCTCCACAGAAGAAATAACGCAGGCTGGCAAGATCTTAGGGATTGTCGGGATTGGCTGTCTGATCGTGGGAGTTGTTCGTTCTCTCATCTGGGGACCGGTGGTTAGGATCGGCCATGAATAGGCCCACCAGACTTCGCATGAACGTCAGCACCCGTTCCCTCTCTCAGGTGGCCGGTCTGGTATCCAATTCCGTTATTCTCGCCGCAAACGCCTACCTGCTGGGAAGCGGTCTTGCTTTGCGGTTCAGGGAAAGGAAAAGGGAGCGCACTTCCCAGACACTCGAGATGGGTGCCCAGATCGCAAATGCGGTGGCCGGTTTAACTAAAGTCGTAGTGGAGACAATTGAAAATGGCCAGAGACGCCAGGTACTATGATCCGGAGGAAAGGCGCTATGTCGAGAACAATCTCTTCTGCCCGTTTTGCGGAAACAGTAACGCCTTCTCGATTGATCTGAAGTTGAGGCATAAGGTCGAGTGCCAATCAGGTCTGTTGAATGTGGGTCTGGACAAAAGGGTAAAGAAGGTCCTTCACGCGATTGAGAACAACCTCTGGCGGATAGTCGACAAGGGGTTGAATGAAGGAAAATCCGTCATTCGCTGTGCCAACTGCGAGAATAAAGAATGGATCGATCTTCAGGAGAGAATGCTTGACTGGTGCTGGCAGTTGGGTTGTCCCGGGTGCTGGTACTGCGGAAACTGGATCGAGAAAGACAACCTGATAGAGCTTTGCAGTGAGTGCATCATTTCAAGGGGTGGTAATATTACGGATGATGACTGCAGCAGTGTCTGTCCGCATTATGATGATGGACTCGAGCAAGTAATGGACCATTACGGCATCACGCTTGACAGGTTGAAGATGGAATTGGGATATCCATAAGTGGTGGATTAGGGCCCCAGAGCGCGCCTGCGTATTTAAAGGGGTTGGTCCGGAGGAATCAGGGCCAGCCCCTTTTTTGCTTTTTCAGGGAGTGACCATGTTTGACAAAGAAAACAGAGCATCAGGAATCCTTGAAATAGAGCTGCCAACAGGGATCAGGATCGCTGAGTGTACGGGATGTCATGGAAACGTATTCCTGATGGATCTAAGGACAGTGTGCGAAGTGAAAGTCTCTCACGCTGGATTGCTAGCCGTAGACAGGCCCCGTCTATCCATCGATCTGGTGGCAGAGCGACTGAAACCTGAGAACTTGACCTGTGCGCGGTGTTTTGACCGGAAAGGAGGGAGAAAGAATGAAACTGATATGCATTGCCTGCGGGAACTACACATACTTCGAAGCTGAAGTGGAGGGCTTAAGAGCCGTAATCCCCGCAGCACAAGGTGTGGTGGTTGAAGACGCGGTAATTGACGATGACAACTGGTCCGACGGTTCCCTCCGGGACAACCTGCAGGATGTTGTGGACTGGTTCCTGAAGCAAAACGATCAGGCCCTCCACTTTGATGCGGACACGGGTCATTACTACAACAGTTATGTCAGATGCGCCAGGTGCGGTAGTCCCAGGGTCTGTCCGCCATATTCGAAGTGGACGCCGCCCAGAAGTCTGAAGTCCCTCGAAGAGGAACTCCTCGACAACCGTGAAGAACTAAACGCTCTAAGGAAGGAGAGACATCATGCGAATCACCTGCCGGTCCTGTGGAAACCATAGGAGGTTTCTGATCCCCCTCTGGGTTCGGTGCACGTTCAAGTTCCGGGAGGATGGCACCATCACCATTCTCCATGTCAAACAGCTGGAATCGCTGGAAGAGAAGCTCGCCGGCCAGGGGAAGACTTCATTCAATTTGACCTGCCAGGAATGCGGCGACGAGGCCGAAATAGTCTTCAACCAGTACGAGGCCATGGACGAAGAAAAACGCCAGAGACAGGCACTGGAGGGATTATGAAGAACAGCTACAAACAAGAGATCACGGAAAGAATCAAGGACAGCCTCAACAGGTGGATCGAGGAGCTAAAGAAGAGCCATCCGGAACTGCTTCTTACAAAGCAGTGGAGAACACTGTTCCCCAGGGGTTTTACAGAAGGCAACAACGTTATTCCCGTTGTGACAGGATCAAAGAAAGGGAAGCATCTTGTGGCGGAAGTCCAATTCGTGCTGCCGGAGAGTCTGGAGCTTGATCTCGATGCAATGGAACTGACTGTGAAGAACGAACCGTTCGAGGAGAAAGAAAAAGAAGCCTCCCCGGTGCCGATCGATGAACCCCTGGACGTCCTGAACGAACTCATCCTGGGAGTAAATGACTTTCTTCAGAGCCTGAATCTTTCGATTCCGCACTTAACTGCACCACAAACACTCAACCAGATGCCTTTGTTTCCCACCTCCTATCCCTCCACACAGCAGCCTCCCGGAAGCTTCGGAAACATAAAGGCTGGATCTCTTAGAAAAGTCAACCGGGAGGCTGTCCTGCCTTTAGTCAATGGCGAT
>JAZGBI010000100.1 GCA_036476315.1 Candidatus Neomarinimicrobiota bacterium
CCGGATATACACTGTTGCGCACGAGCGCCGTCAAAACGGTTGAAGGAATACTTAACGGGTACCAATTGACGGGCTTGAACCCCGACGAAGAAATCTTCCCGACATCCTCTTCTACAAGATAGGACGATTGCAGAAACCAGTTTTCCTTTAGAAAATTTTTTTCTGCGCCAATGGACACACTGAAGATGCTGCAGAGCAGTACGCTCAGTTTGAGCATACAGAAGAATGTGTTTGTGTTCCTCTGAATCACTCCATCACTCCCAGAGGTAAAAGATTCCGTCCCGACTGGTCGGGATGGCAATTTTCATTTGCTTGATTCTTGGGGATTCCATTCCCCTTTTGCAACGGCAGGGACAAACGTGTCTAGATCGGGTGGTGGAAATGGGATTATCTTTCCCAGTTCTGCGCTCATGTAGGCGGTCATCAACAGCTCTGTGACGTTGAGACCATCGCTGAAGTTTTCCTCTGGTCTTTTCCCTGCCAGAAATGATTGAACCATGTGGCGGTTTTCTGCAGTGTATCCGTATTCATCCGCTTCATTTCCGACAACGGGCATCAGTCCTATTTCAGCATTCTGTTTTTCGACGAGGTCTTCCCCCGCGCTTCCCTTTACCTTGCGGCTAAAAAAGACCTTCAGACCGGTGTCGAGGGTGTTAATGGACATGGAGTACTCCGGACCGAGCAGTTCCATAGACAGCCGGAGACCTGCCCCAACGAAGCACCAGGACGTGGTCGTTTCAACGACCAGTTTTTCGCCGTCTTCTGATTTGTATTCGATGAGCGAACGGGCAAAATCTTCGGCGGGACTCTTGAGATAGTCTGTTTTTCCACCGCTTTTGACGGAAAGCATCTCTGCATATTCCGGGCGCTGCCATTTCAGGCACGTGGTGTAGGCACTGACCAGCACAGGTGTCAGGAACTCACGGTTGGCACCGGGAGGCGTCAACATAAATCGCGCTTCCTCCACGGAGTGGCACATCATGTCGTTTAAGACACCCCCGCCCTGAAGTTCGCCCTCCCAGAACCACGGCATGTGAGGACCGCTGTGTTCCTCGGCAGCCCGGGAAAGATAGGGAGGACCACTGATGCTTGCGCCCCGAGACCAGATGATTTCCTTACCCCGGGTGACCGCAGGAGCAAATACCTGGTTTTCCAGGTACCCGTCGAGGAGATTGGCCTTCTGCACGAGTTCAAGCATCTTACGAGCCTCAGGCACATTCCTGCCCAATGGCTTTTCACAGGCAACTCCAATTAATTCCCCCTTTCCTCGCTCCACAGCTTGAACAATTTCCTCCATCACCTCAACACGGGTGAAGTTGGGAGAACATATCCAGAGGGCGTCGATGGCAGGGTCTGCCACCATATCGGTGATGGAACCGTATACCTTTGCATCTCCGACATCGACTTTCTTGGAGAGGGCCGCTGCCTCTTCAGCAGACTTTTTCGTCCTGGAAACGATACCCATAACGTCCACATTGCGAACGCCAATGAGAGATTGAATATGAAACCTTGAAACAAAACCGCTGCCTATCAGCCCAACACCTAATCTTCTCTTTACCATAACGCACCTCGCAATTACGCTTTGAGTGAATGCATTACACAACATACCGTAGGAGACATGCGTTCCTTACGTTTCCACTTGCTCTTCTCGGAAGAACAGGAGAAAGGCGACTGCGGAGAGTACCGTAATTCCGCAGGGGACAAGAAATACTCCTGTCCAGTTTGTCCCCATCTCTGTGGTAAAATATGTTTTAATCCAACCGGCGAAAAGGCTTCCGACGTAATTCCCGATTCCGTAGGTGACCAGCGTGATAAGACTCTGGGCTGAATGCCGGATATCGTTCGGTGCCACCGTGTCAGAATAGATAAATGCCGCTACAAAGAAGAAAACGAAGCAGAAACCATGCAGGGACAATGACGCAATCACCAGCCAGGGAGGAGAACCGATGGCAAAAATGATGTATCGAGCTGGCCAGGCTAACACACCAATCACCAGTATTTTCCGGATGCCAAGCTTCGGTAGCCAACGGGGAAGTAGAATTGCCATTACGAGAATTTCGGCGACTTGAGCAATCACCATCACACCCGGAATCTTTGAACTCGAAAGACCTATTTTTTCTGAAGCCAAGAATGGAGCCGTAAGAATGTAATAGAACATCAGTTCGGTGGCTACCACAAATGAAATGATTATGAACACTGCAAAATTCTTATTTTTCAACATCTTGAGGGCTTCAAGAAATGCCCAGGGTTTCGCCCCTTCTTTTTTTGGAGGAGTGTCCGGTAAGGTGAAAGACTGAAGGCCCATAATGATCGAAAAGATTCCAGCCAGGAGCAGAGTGTCTCCCTGAAAGGCAATCGCCTCTGTGGAAGATGAAAGGATTCTCCATCCAGATAATACAAGTCCGGAAACTATCCACCCGATGGTTCCCCATACTCGTATCTGCCCGAATTCTTTCTCCGACTGTTCAAGATTTATGAAAGCTATTGAGTTGGTCAAGGCAAGTGTTGGCGCATAGGTCAGACAGTAGACAAGCATCAGCCACGTCATGAGTACGTAGTCAGAGATGGTCGACACGTAAATGAGCATTGCTCCTCCGGAAAGCTGGAGAAAAGCGATCAGTTTCTGTGAGGAGAAATACCTGTCCGCGATTTGTCCGCCAACAAAGGGTGCAATGATGGTGGCAAGAGGCAGAAGGCTATAGATGACACCTATCTGGATTCCGGTGAAGCCGAGTGTGTTGGTCAAATACTCTGAAAGCACAGGGTACCAGGCACCCCAGATGGCATACTGGAGAAACATCATGATACCCAGTCGAGTTTTCACATTCATCTCTCACCCTCCTTGGTCTTTGATCTATGGGTTAATTGAGTAATGCTCCTCCGCATTTTACATGCTTCGGACAGGGAGTGATTCACGTCTTGTTTGGAGTGAAAATGGTAGCCCTACGGGTACTCTTTCCCTTTTCTGGCCAAGGGCTGTGTCACAAATGCCCGTCAATTCAGGCGACGAAGGTAATAATCCATTGTTTTGATACGGATTCGACCTGGTCTATTGATAAGGAACAACTTAGCCTGGGGCTCATTTTATGAAAACCATCTTGTGGCCAAGAATGAAACCACCGGCATGTAAGGTGTACAGATATACACCTGAACTCACAAAGATACCATCATCATTTGTACCATCCCAAGTGATTCTTCTGTAACCGGGCTGTACTACCTGGTTCACTAACGATCTCACTCTTTTCCCCAATGGATCGTAGATCTTAACAGATACATACAATTCTTCAGGCAGTTCATAATAGATGGTGGTCGTTCGATTGAACGGATTTGGATAATTCTGAAGTAACTGTGCTGAATGTGCCACAGGAGGTTTCCTGTCAGGGATATCTATCAGATGATCGGGAAGGTGATTGTCCATCCACTTCAATCGCGATGTTATCCAATCCCTGAGATAGTGAACCTCGTGCTCGTAAGTTTGACCAATGAAAGCATTTGGCCAAACATAAGTACCGAGAACAGGCCACCGGTCAAAATTCCTTTTCTCTGCTTCCGACAAATACGTTGTCATTGAATCAATGACGCTGAAGAGACGGGTCTCAGAGAGCACATCAAGTCTAAGATTCAGCCACCGATAATTCAGGATACTAATGAAGGTTGTATCCTGACAGATGCGGGACCACCAGAACGGGATTTGTGAGAAATCATAGGGTTGATTAAACTCGAGTTGCCACCCTTCTGTCGATGACCCTTCAAAGTAATTGGCATTACCAAAAGCCAGATTGAAATCCCAGACAGGCCCCATCGTTAGTTTTCCACCTCGACTGTCCCTATCTTTATACATGAAGGTGCTCAATCGATAACCATCGATGTTCTTTGTGACCTCATTAACGATAATGAAATCGACAAAAGAACTCACGTCGATTATGTTTGCGTATCCGGACTGTGGTTCGGCGTAGTTCTCGCTGGCCATAGTGTTTTCGAAATGGCCGATAAAGTCCTGAATATAGCGTTCCTGTTCTGGTGTGATTTCATCTGGCTTCGGGTAGTGATACTGATAGTAGATTCGTTGCCAGGCATTAGGATAAGGATGATATGGTGAATACCAACCGCCAACGTTTTCTCCGGCCAGTTTATCGATCTTAAGTATATACCCTCCCGTTAATTCGCTGCCCCCAACATTTTCGGTTTCAAGTCTGGCGATATTCACCCGATTTGAATCGCGTTTGATTTTCTCCATCAGAACATATACGCCCCTATAGTCACCGTTTAACATCAATTCACAGAAGAGACTTCGACTGGCGTACCGGTCCATTCTGCGGCTGATTTCGTAAGTTAAAGCGTTACGTATTAGAGACTTATCGCTGTAGGGTGCATACAAAATCCAGTCATTTTCAGGAGGCAATCCCAGTAGTGATACATTTAGATTGTCGCCATTTTCATCCTGTGTTTCCAAAGCATATTGTTTCTTTGGGAACATCTGTGCACTGGAGCCACGGATTTCAATGTTGATCTGACCGTCATAGTCGTTATAGGAGTCGGTCAGGTAGTTTCTCTGTCCCGGTCCATTATCGATAACGCCCATATGGGCGACAATTCTAGTTTCATCGACGATATCTTGTCCGTATGTATTAATAATGACGATTGGCAGATTGGAGGAAACAAAGAAGCTGTCTTGGTCTTTTGCATGGGAAAGCACCGCTGGCAAAAGAATAATAAGAATTATCTTAGAAAGAGAATACTGGCCAACTGACACCCGCACATTCGAATTTACATACATATAGCTTTCATAATGACAATTGGATTGTTTCAAGCCGGATGTCGCAGTAACAGGTGGTGGTTGCAAAAGCTTGACCATCCACGAATGATGTTGTGAACGCAATTAACGGAATATTTACCATAGCTGTTGTATTTTCCGGATAGATTTCACGCTGATGAGCTAACGTGATACCAAAGACTTGAGCACCCCAGTCATGTTTACCCGAATTAAGAAAACTTCGATGCGATATAACACTTAACAATTTTGATAAAGAGGAGCTGTCATGGGAAAAAGAACGTTCACTAGACGCCAGGTTCTCGCGACCACGTCTCTGGGAGCACTTGCAACTATTACAAATTGGCCATTCAAATCCATCTTCATAACAGGGAAAGACAACAGCAAACTTGCTATACTCGGCGGCAAGCCAGTTCGCACTGAACGTTGGCCGAAATGGCCGATTTGGGACCGGAAGGCAGAAAACGACATTATCGACGTGTTGCGCAGCGGTAAGTGGTGGCGAGGCAGTGGTGGCCACGTGGTCGAATTTGAAAAGCAATATGCCGAACTTTTGGGTGCGAAACGTTGTCTGACAACTGCCAGTGGGACGACAGCCCTTCTTGTGGCGCTGCACGTGCTTGGCGTGGATGCCGGCGATGAGGTGTTGGTTTCACCCTATACGTTCATTGCCAGTTACAACGTCATCCTCCTCTCTAAAGCCCTGCCGGTATTTGTGGATACCGATCCGGAAACATTTACCATGGACGCAGACAAAATTGAGGAGCGAATCAACGACCGCACTACCGCCATCCTCCCGGTACACATTTATGGTCTACCTGTCAACATGGACCGGGTAAACGAAATCGCCAGAAAACACAACCTAAGAGTAATCGAAGATGCCTGCCAGGCCTGGCTTGCAGAGTATCGAAACAAGAAGGTGGGTACGCTTGGTGATCTCGGCTGCTTCAGTTTCCAAAATTCCAAACACCTCCCTACAGGGGAAGGAGGGGCCATAGTCGGCGATGATGGCGAGATTATGGACCGCTGTCATTCATTCCACAACTGCGGCCGGCCTTTTGGCAGTGTCAAGGCCACCACGCCATACCCAACGCGCGGGAGTAACCGCCGGATGCAACAGTTCCAGGCTGTTATGCTCATGTCACAGATGAAACGTATCCAAAAGGATGCTGACCTTCGTCTCGAAAACGCCCTCTATGTGAACTCGAAAATCGAGGAAATACCTGGCATCATTCCTTACAAACTGGCAGATGGCGCTACCCGCTCAGCCTATCATTATTACCCGTTCCGGTACAAGAAGGAGTTTTTCAACAACGCGCCGAGAAAGAAATTCCTGGAAGCCCTGAACGCCGAGGGCATCCCCTGCTGGGGCGGCTATGGACCGCAAAACAAATACGGATTAATCCAGGAGGCATTGAACTCGAGAGGGTATAAAAGGTTGTTCTCAGAGGAAAGGCTCCGGCGCTTTCGAAAAGAGAACCATCTGCCTGGGAATGACCAGCTCTGTCAGGAGGCTGTCTGCTTCGAGCAAAACATGTTACTTGGCAACAAGCGCGACATGGATGATATTGCGACCGCCATTTTGAAGATCTACCAAAACCGGGATAAGCTGGTGTAGATTTTATGCTAAATCTGAATGTGGTGACACTGTCTATTTTGCGAGGTTTAGTCTGAGTGATAAGAAATGCAAAAACTGGCGTGGTTGTAGAATTCGGAATACTGTTTCTTGTGTTCGCTTTTGTTTTGCCCACAACACCAGCACTGGTGCAGATGGGTAAGATCACAGGCCAGCTCACGAGCGCAGCTACCAGAAAGCCTCTTCCAGGAGCTAACGTCTTACTCGTGGGAACTGACCTGGGCACAACGACAGACCAAGAAGGATACTACAGGATCACCCGTGTGCCGCCTGGTAGCTACGATATACAGATTACATTCGTAGGATACACACGGACCATTGTAGAGGACGTAAAGGTCAATATTTATCTAACAACAACCATTAATTTCAATTTGAAGCTGGAGGTGTTGGAGGGGCAAGAAGTGACGATTACAACGGCTCAGCCGGTCGTACAGATGGATGTTGCTGCACACCTGACAAACTTGGACGCCAAAGAAGTTGAGAATCTGCCCATTGCGACTATCGAAGACGGCGTCCGCCTGCGGGCGGGGAGTGTAAACCATGTCTGCAAAGAGGTCATGCAAATTGAAAAAACAGATGGACAAGGAAAGACGCTATCGATAATATCGTGCAGATGGGAGATTTCCTGGGTACCGGGAATCCAACCTGAATAATTCGCCACCAAGAACACCAAGGATGAGGTGTTTAAGTATTAAGGAGACAAGTTGCAGAACACTCAAACACATGAACAGTCGAACACCTGAACACATGAAGACTCGAGAACTCAAGCTGAATTAAGAAAGGAGTAAGGAGATGATCAGGAGGAAATATTCAAAGACTTTGAGTTATCGCCTCTCACTGGTGGCCTTTCTGTTGCTTCTCACTCTTCCAAATTGTGCAGAAAAGCCACCTCAGGTATCGCCAGATTTTGAGGATCTGGATGAAGCCCTTTATGGAGACGCCAGCAGGCCGGCTGATGAACGAATTGACGATCTGCTGAGTCGAATGACCTTGGACGAAAAAGTGGGCCAGATGACACAGGTGGGCCGACAATTTCTCAACGACGAGGAGGATATCGGAATCTATTTCCTAGGCTCTCTACTCAGCGGTGGAGGCTCAACTCCGGAGGTCAATGAGCCAGCGGCTTGGGCAGAAATGTACGATCGATTCCAGGGTGCTGCCCTTTCAACCCGCTTGGGAATTCCCCTTATTTACGGAATAGATGCGGTTCACGGTAATAACAACGTCCGAGGTGCAACTATTTTTCCTCACAATATCGGTCTCGGGTGCGCAAACAATCCGGATCTGGTCAGGAGAGTGGCCAGAGCGACGGCTTTGGAAGTGGCGGCGACCGGAGTCGACTGGACATTCGGTCCCTGTATTGCTGTGCCGCGGGATGAACGGTGGGGGAGAACATATGAAGGTTTTGCCGAGGAACCTCAAATCGTATCCCGCCTTGCCGAAGCAGCCGTCTTGGGTCTTCAATCGGACCAGTTGGACAACCCCTCGACCATTCTGGCCTGCGCAAAACACTTCGTTGGTGATGGTGGAACGACGTGGGGAACAGGAATGGATGGTAAGTCGGATCGTGGCGATGCGCAAATCTCCGAGGAAGAGCTCAGAAGGATACATCTGCCGGGGTATGTGGCGGCGATAGAAGCAGGCGTTGGTTCCATCATGGCATCGTTCAATAGCTGGAATGGCGAAAGATGTCATGGAAGTAGGTACCTGTTAACTGACCTGCTGAAAGGCGAACTTGGATTCGAGGGGTTTGTTGTATCCGATTGGGAAGGAATTGATCAGCTGGAAGGTGACTACAAGTCGAATATCGTTACTTCCATTAATGCTGGAATTGATATGGTGATGGTTCCGGGTGCCGTCAAATGGGGTGGTCAATCGTATGTGGATTTCATAAAGTTGTTGAAGGAAGCCGTTGCAGAGGGGTCCATACCGACGGATCGGGTGGATGATGCGGTCAGGCGAATTTTGCGTCTGAAATTCAAGATGGGACTGTTTGAAGCTCCCTTCTCGGATAGTTCTCTTCTTGGTTCGGTTGGGAGTGACGAACACCGCGCGCTGGCCCGGGAAAGCGTTCGGGAATCCATTGTCTTACTGAAAAATGATGACGGTTTGTTACCCTTGTCCAAAGATCTAAACCGAATACATGTTGCCGGAAAGAATGCGAATGATCTGGGACATCAATGCGGCGGGTGGACCATTTCCTGGCAGGGAGATAGCGGTCGAATTACGGAAGGGACGACGGTCATTGAAGGCATTCAACAAATCGTCTCAGCAACAACTACGGTCACATTTTCTGAAGATGGGAGCGGGGCGGAAGGGGCCGATGCAGGTGTCGTCGTTATCGGCGAAACTCCTTATGCGGAAGGGGAAGGTGACAGAGAAGATCTCTCTCTGGATCAGAGAGACATTGATGCTATAGAGAGGGTTAAAGGTGCGGGAATTCCCGTTGTTGTCATCATCATTTCCGGCAGACCGTTAATCATTGAAGCGGAGTTGGATAACTGGGAAGCTCTTATTGCAGCCTGGCTACCGGGAACGGAGGGTCAAGGGGTAGCCGATGTCTTATTTGGTGACTACGATCCTACGGGCAAGCTGTCCATTTCGTGGCCGCGAACGATGTCACAAATCCCCATCAATATAGGTGACGAAGATTATGATCCTCTGTTCGAATTCGGATTTGGATTGGCTTTTTGAACCAACAAAATCTTCTTGACATTGGGGTGAGAAATAGTCAAAATTGTCGCGTTAAGGTTGGGATGAAGCTAGTGTATCAGTGGCCAAATACTTAATGGACTTTCCAGTAAAACATAATGTCTACTGGTTTGGCTCTAGTCGGCATGTATGTTGACTTAAAAAGGTGGCCCCATTTGTTGGGGGCACCTTTTTCTTTATTAATTGAAAACCAAGATTTGAACGAATAATGACACATTATCAGGCATACATCGGAGGCAACAGACAATGAAAAGATTTAGGAGCTTCAGTTTGACAACTCGCGCGGTTGGGATTGTTTTGACCGTTTTGGTCTTAGTTTCGGGTAGCTTGTGGGGAGTGACAACAGGCAAGCTCGCTGGGCGCGTGCTCGTCGCCGAAACCGGAGAGCCACTTGCCGGTGTCGATGTCGTTGTTGTTGGTACTGTTCTGGGTGCGGCAACTGATGCTGACGGAAACTACACAATTCTCAATGTCCCTCCCGGTACCTACTCCTTGCGAGCCTCCTACATAGGCTACGCCCAGACGACAGTTGAAGGCGTGAAGGTCAATCTTAATCTAACCACGACGGTTGATTACGGTCTGCAGGTGGAGGCGGTAGCTGGGGAAGAGGTTACGGTTGTGGCAGAGCGGCCGATCGTGCAGCCCGATATCTCAGCAAACATAGCCAATGTGAGTGCAGAAGATATTGAGTTTGTTCCTATAGCGGGCATCACAGAGTTCATCAATCTTCAGGCTGGTATTGAGCCGGGTATGAGAATCCGAGGCGCCGGGACCGATAACCTGGCCTTCGTTGTCGATGGAGCGTCTATGCGTGATGCCCGGAGTAATCGTCCCTTTTCCAACGTCAGTTATACCGCTATTGATGAGGTACAGATCCAGACAGGCGGATTCAGCGCCGAGTACGGTAATGTACAATCCGGGCTGATTAACGTGGTCACAAAAGACCCACCGCGTAACCGCTATATCGCAGATGTACTCTTGCGCTACACTCCAGCCCAGCCGATGAGTTTTGGGGGCACGGCAAAGGACGACAATGCTTACTACTGGCGCCCATACACCGACCCTGATGTGATGCTAGTGGGAACGGAAAACGGTCCCTGGGATACGTATACCCAGCGGCAATATCCTAAATTTGACGGATGGACCTCCTTCGCTGAGGGCAGTCCCCTGACAGCCGAGCAGCTCCAAGAGGTATTTGCGTGGCACACCCGGAAGAGCGTCGAGATTGAAGAACCCGAATATGATATTGATGCGACACTCGGTGGCCCGTTAGTTCCAGGACTTGGCGGATCGCTTGGGGGGCTCCGTTTCCTGGCATCCTATCGACAGACCCAGGATCCTTACCTCTTTCCACAGGCACGCAAGGTGGCAACGACTAACACTGCCCAACTCAAGTTGCTCGCTGATCTCGGACCCAGCATGAAGCTTACACTTTCAGCCCTTCGGGGGGAGGAGAGCGGCACGGCCCATGCGGCCTTTGCCACCGTAGAAAATGAGCTGCCCCAGGAGGGTGGCATTCCCTCGTATCCCTGGAGCCTGGGGGGCCAGATCGGGGAAGAAGAAGCTGGCAACAATATGTATAGTGAGCCTGGCGGTCATGTGGCCAGGAGCACGATTTTTGGCACTGACCGGTACGCCATTACCGATGTTACGCGCGCACAGTTCGGGGCATCGTTCACCCATGCTCTGAACTCAAGGACATTCTATCAGATCAGGTTGAACCGTATGGTATCCAACTACGATTCCCATCCGGACTCCCGGCGGGATGAACTGGAGTCGGTCGGCGAAGACAATGGAAATGCTCTCAAATCTTTTCAGATCTATGATAGTTCAGGCGTTGCGATTCCCGACAGTTTTTACTACCTCGATTCGGCGCCGTTCGGCTGGACCTCCAGCGGGACGAGCAATCCGGGGAGCGCCTTACGCCTGGGTGGTCACTGGGCCCGCGCCCGTGACACATCCGTTGTGGCGGTTACGACAATCAAGTTCGATCTCACCAACCAAATCAACAGCTTCAACGAGCTTCAGTCCGGCTTGGAGTTGATCCTTTACGACTTCGATATGAATTACGGATCGGATGACTCAGTCATTGTCCATATTGATCGGTCGAAGCAGCGTTGGGAGAGGAACACCACCCAGTTTGCTCTCTACGTACAGGATAAGCTGGAATTCAAAGGCATGATCGCCAATGTGGGACTGCGTCTGGACTACTACAATCCTGGCAAGGATTGGTGGAAATATGATGCTTTTGAACGGGTCTTCAATTCCAAAGGACGGGATACCAGGGATGATGAGCTGGAGAAGGAAGATACGGACAAGCAAACCGCGTTGAGTCCCCGCATCGGTGTCTCTTTCCCCATTACGGTCAACAGCAAGTTGTTCTTTAATTACGGGCACTTCCGTGATATCTTGGTGCAGCGGGAACAGTTCCAGATTTCCACCCAGTGGCAGGGGAATATTGGTAACATCGGCAATCCCAATCACCCGCTCAAGAAAACCGTGTCTTATGAGCTGGGCTACGAGCAGAACCTTCTCGACCAGTACCTGCTGAGATTGTCGGGGTACTACAATGATCGCAGCAATCTGCCCGAAGATGTCTATCGCCAAAGCATTGATGGGGAAGTGCACTATGTTGTGAGTCAGCCCAGGCATTATGGGGATGTCAGGGGTCTGGAAATCACGCTCAACAAAATCAGGGGTCGGTGGTTCCGCGGGTTCGTTAATTACACTTACATGGTTGAAAAGGAAGGTAATTTTGGCTTGCTGGCACAGTTTGAAAACGACGTCACGCAGCTGGACTATGAAAGGACTACCGAGGAGCATTACCAGCAGAAACCGATTGCACAACCTTTCGCCCGCGCTGACCTGGAGTTTATCTTGCCGGCGACCTTCGGACCCAGATTGATCGGGACACATCTCCTGGGCGACTGGCATTTGAATGTTCTGTCCAGTTGGCGAGCTGGCGATGTTTTCACCTGGGGCGGCAGAGGTGGTGTTCCCCCCGGCCTACGTGATAATGTCCGGATGAGGGATTTTATGTCCGTCGATCTCCGGTTCAGCAAGAATTTCGACCTCGGTTTGGGTCGGACCCAGTTCTTCGTCGACGTAGCCAATGTCTTCAATCTCAAGTACATGTATTTTCATCCAGACAACCGGCAGCCGTTTGAAGGCCTGGATGACGAGCTCCTGGACTACAGCCAATATATGGAATCGCTCCATCTTTCGAAGGATGTGTTTGAAGACATAGATAACGTGCCCTATATCTTCATCGATGGTGATGACCGGCCCGGCGACTACCGCAATGCGGGGGTAGCCTTTGTGCCTATCGAGATCACCGCGGACAAGGATAATCTCCCCACTTTTGACTATTTAGAGCCAGACCGCAGGGTGCTCGGCTGGGTGGAAGGAGATAAAACAGGGGAAGGTACCTATTACGAGTACAATAAGAATACGGATACCTGGGAGACTGCGAGCTCCAGCTTCGTGGATCAAGTACTCGATGACAAGGCGTACATCGATATGCCGAATGAGACCTACCGGACTTTCCTCAATCCGCGGAAAATCCTCTTCGGAATCAGGGTTTCGTTCTGAAATTGACGCTGGTAAATAGCCATTAGCATTATGTACTAACTTTCAAAAAAGGAGCAAAAGCATGAATGTGACCGATCATCACTTCTTTCATCCTGCCACTCGGCAGGTCCACGGTCGAGCCCTCTCTGCCCTTTTCGTAGTACTTCTTATGTTCGGGGGTGTGGACAGGTTGCAGGCTCAGTTCTCGTTTAAATGGATGAATGTGGGTTCCATGTCATCGCCTTACTCCGAAGCAGGCGCTGTGAGGGAGGAGGAACCCCCTGGCGTGACCAACGCGCCCGTCCAATGGCCCGCCATTGACTTGGAACCGGGCAATACGAGGGCTGGTGGGCTTTGGGTAGCTGCCACCAACTTCACGGACGAGGACGGTAGAACTTATCCCGTAAAGGTTGCCCATGTGGGGCCTCGTTCAGGTGGAGAGGTCCAATTCTTTCCAAAGAGTATAGAGGTGAACAGTCGTTTCGAGGCGCCTGAGGTAACCGTGGATGGCGCCAGGTCCTTCCGAAGGTATGTCTTCGTTGACAATGTCGATGCGACGATGAAGCCTGATCGAACTATAGTCAACATGAATACGAACCGGCTAGGGGTTGATATGGAGCAGACGATCAGTGCCTTCAGCCAGGAATTTCACGACAACTATCATATCATCGAATACAAGTTCACCAACACAGGCATCGTGGATAGTGATCAGTCCATTGAGGTCGAGCAAACCCTGAATGGATTCTACGTCATGTTCATTTCTCGCTATGCCATCCATGCCGGTTCGAGTTGGACGAGGGGCGGCGGTGCTCCATGGGGCAAGTTTACGATGAACGATGCCGTGGGCGATGGCCATGAGGACTACGATGTGGATTTCAGGGCCCAGTTCGTCTGGGCGGGTCTTAATCCTGATCAAACAGCTTTCAACACATTGGGCGGCCCACAATGGAATTCGACTGACTGGTCGGCAGCGGATGACACTCTTGGGCGGCTGGCTGCTGCGCAGATGGTGGGCCGGGTCACGATCCATGCGGATAAATCGGTGACGGACCGCAGTGATGATCCCGGTCAACCTTCGACGATGGGTGTCATAGGCAGCGACGATCCGGATTTAGTGGATGACGAATTCGACGAAAATTTGATGATTCGGCAGTACGACTGGATGACAGGGGTCAAGTCAGCCAGTTTTTCCCAGACGGACCCGCTGGGCGGGGAACCTGACGGCCGCCTATGGCCGCATCATGCCAACCAGATAGAACCGGATGATGATGGGGGCTATACTCTGGGAGAGAATTTTACCACGCCCACGAACAACCCTTCCTCTTTCCAGGGGGTATCCGATGAAGGTGGTTGGGGGATTATCGAAGGGTACGGCCCGTATACCCTGGCACATGATGAGAGTATTAACCTCATGGTGGCCGAAGCGGCAGCTGGTCTTAGCAAAGAAGCCAAGCTGGACATAGGGCAGGCCTATAAGCAATCAGGCGCTGACGATACTGCGCTCATCGAATGGCCCGAAGGGAGCGGTGTCGAAATGACTAAGAATGAATGGGCTATGACAGCCAGGGACTCACTCTTCCAGACGTTTGAGCGGGCCATCGCCAACTACGAAGCTGACTTCGACATTCCCTCTCCACCCTTTCCACCTAAGTCCTTCACGGTTACCTCCGGAACGGACGCGATCACGTTGGCATGGGAAATGTTTGGCTCGGGACCGACCGTAACCGGCTTCGAGATCTGGCGCGTTGCAAAGCGGTACACGGATGACAATAGTTATGAACAGGTTGCAACTTTGGGTGCCGCTGCAGACTCGTACAGTGATACTGAGGTGGTTCGGGGTATCAACTACTATTATTACATCCAAGCAATAGGAGAGACCAATGATGATGATACGGGCCTGACTCCCACCGGGGTTGCCTTGAAGAGTGGCCGGTACTACACGCAAACGTACCTGCCAGCCAATCTGAAGCGCGAAGCCGGAGCGCTGTCGGATATCCACATCGTGCCAAACCCATTCAACCTGGGGTCAGATGAGGACATTCGATGGCCGGATAAGCAGGACAAACTCGGCTTTCTCGACATCCCCGGGCAGTGCACGATCTCGATCTACTCCCAGCTGGGTGAACTGATTGAGACGATTGAACACACGGACGGTAGCGGGGATGAATTCTGGGATCACACGACGTCCTCGAGGCAGGTGATCGCCAGCGGTGTCTACATCGCAGTCATTGAGGATAAAGATACTGGCAAGACAGCAATCAAGAAATTCGTTGTCATTCGTTGAGATGAGTACGCCGGGACAATTTTTCACTTAATAGTGACCCAATAAAGTAAAGGTGACATTATGAAGAAATTCAGTCTTCCCACCATGTTCACGTTAACCTTGGTCATCGTTGGACTCATGGTATCCAGCGCGTTCAGCCAGGAGGACGAACAAGAGAAGCGGGCTCAGACCGGCATGAAGTTCTTGAGTTTCTCCGTCGATGCTCGTGCAGCCGCCCTGGGCAACGCGATGACGGCAGACGATCAGGGATCGGCCGCATCCATGTTCTACAACCCTGCCAGCATGGCACGGTTGAACAGCACCGTGGGTGTGGTATTAGGGATGACCCAGTGGATCGCGGATATCAATTACAACGCTGCCGGCGTGACCTTTCGGCCCAGCGGTGGACTCTATGGCGTTTTCGGGCTCTCGCTTCTTTCTGTGGACTATGGTGATATTACGGAAACAATACGGTCCGACGTTGAAGCCGGGTACGAAGATGTTGGAACGTTTAGCCCCTCCGCGCTTGCCATAGGCGTGGGGTACGCTCATGCACTCACGGATCAATTCTCAGTGGGCGGTAACGTAAAGTACGTGAAGGAGGATCTTGGGAAGAGTGTGATGCGTTTTGATGATAATGATAATCTGGAGAGAGAAGACAACATCCAGAGTACTGTGGCGTTCGATTTCGGTGTTCTCTATCATACGGGGTTCCGGAGCCTGAATTTTGCCATGAGTGCCCGGAACTTCTCGCGGGATCTCACCTATGCCGAGGAGACTTTTGAATTGCCGCTCTCTTTCCGAATAGGTATAGGTATGGACTTGATTGACTTTACCGGCATGGATCGGGACATGCATTCGTTTCTACTTTCCATCGATACTGAACGTCCCCGGGACTTTGATGAGATGATCAGGGTGGGAGGGGAATACTTATTCATGAATACCCTGGCTGTCCGAGGAGGGTACGCTTTCCCAACGGATGAGCAAGGTATAAATTTTGGTGTAGGAGTACAGAGGGGCTTCGGAAACCTGGGGCTCCATATTGACTATGCCTATACGCAATTTGGCGTATTCGACAACGTAAACCGCGTTGCACTTCAGCTCTCATTCTAGCCGGGCTGGCTCCACACTTCGCCCGCTACCATTAAGACAACTGCAGTCCCTGAAAGCCAATTCAGGGACTGTTTTTTTTCAGGGATTGAAAGGAGTAATGATGGACCGGTCAAGAACGGTCTCTGCCTCCCTTCTATTAATCATTGTGACAGGACTTTTCTGGTTCGGGTGTACGGGGCCA
>JAZGBI010000101.1 GCA_036476315.1 Candidatus Neomarinimicrobiota bacterium
GAAGGAGTTGAGGTTTGCCATACGTGAAGGTGGTCGCACGGTGGGTGCCGGCGTTGTGACCAAGGTCATTGAGTAAATCTTGGCGGGAAAGAGCAAGAGAGATCTTCTTATTCTTGAGTGTCCGGAATGTCGCCGGCGAAACTACACAACATCAAAGAATCGCCAGCTCCATCCGGATAGAGTGACGTACAAGAAATATTGTCCCTGGTGCAGAAACCACACACCCCACAAGGAAACAAGATAGGCAGCGATGGTTGGCTTTCCCAAAGATGAGTTTAGGAGCGTAGCTCAATTGGTAGAGCACCGGTCTCCAAAACCGGCGGTTGCGGGTTCAAGTCCTGCCGCTCCTGCAACGGGCTGCGCCACACGGATATTGGAACTCCCCCGTGCGGTGTGTGAAGTCTCCTCCAAGTCAACGTGATACGGAAGATAGGACAGTTTTTTAACGGCGTGCAATTTGAAATGAAAAAGGTGTCGTGGCCAACATGGGAGGAGTTGCGCGGTTCGACGGTTGTCGTTCTGGGCCTCTCACTGTTTCTCAGCATGTTTCTGTTTGTCGTGGACTTTGTCCTTTCAAGGATCCTGAAGGTGATTCTGTAGAATGGACTGGTTCAGTATCAGAGTTCTTTCCGGAAAGGAAAAGAGGATTCGTGACGCGCTACTGATGGATATGGGAGAAGACGACAATGGGAATCAGATTGAGGAAGCGCTCGTACCCTCTGAAAACGTTGTGGAGATGAGGAGTGGGAAAAAGGTGGTCAGGAACAAGGTATTCTACCCCGGATACGTCCTCTTAAAGATGAACTTGAATCACCAGACGAGACATTTTGTGGAAAACATCCCGGGGATCATCAGTTTTGTAGGCCCCAAGGGGGAACCGGAACCTCTCAAGCCCGAGGAAGTCAAAAGAATTCTTGGTGAAGTGGAAACCAAGGATGGCCGGGAAGTGCTGGCTGCCAAATTCAAAGTTGGGGACGCTGTGAAAGTAACTGACGGTCCATTTATCGATTTTTCAGGATTTGTTCAAGAAGTCAATGAGGAGAAGCAGAAGGTAAAGGTGACGGTATCGATTTTTGGCCGGGCCACACCGGTAGAACTCGATTTTCTTCAGGTGGAGCACGAGAAATAGGGTCCCTACCATGGCGAAAAAAGAGCTGACGAAAATCAAGTTACAGATTCAGGGAGGACAGGCAAATCCTGCCCCTCCTGTTGGGCCTGCTCTTGGGCAGCATGGCGTCAACATTATGGATTTCTGCAAGGCTTTCAATGAAAAAACGAAGGATAATATGGGCACGGTCATACCCGTTGTGATCACGGTGTTTGAAAACCGGTCGTTTACTTTCATCACCAAAACGCCTCCCGCCTCCGTGCTGCTGAAACAGGCGGCCGGCGTGGAAAAGGGGTCGGGGGAACCGAACCGCGAAAAGGTGGGAAAGGTAACGGAAGAAGACCTGGTGCGCATCGCCAGGACTAAGATGTCTGATTTGAACGCCTACTCAGTGGAATCGGCTGTTGAGATGATTCGTGGTACCGCGAGGAGCATGGGGATAGAAGTTCAGTAGGATCTCATTTTATGAAACGCGGGAAAAAATATCGATCCGCTCTGGAAAAAATTGACAGGCTAAGAGAGTACTCTGTTTCGGACGCTATGTCACTGCTGAAAGATGTAGCGGGAGCCCAATTTGATGAAACGGTTCAGGTGGCAGTCAATCTAGGTGTGGACCCTCGCCATGCGGATCAGAATGTCCGTGTGACCGCCGCCCTCCCCCACGGGACCGGGAAAGAGGTCAGAGTGCTCGTTTTGGCAACGGGTCCCCGGGCCAAAGGTGCGGAAGACGCCGGAACCGATTTCGTGGGCGGCGAGGAATTCATCCAGAAACTGGAAAGCGGCTGGGATGAAGTTGACGTGATTGTGGCAGAGCCATCCATGATGCCAAAGTTGGGCAAACTTGGAAGGATTCTTGGCCCGAAGGGGTTGATGCCCAATCCCAAGAGTGGTACGGTGACCGATGACGTGGCGAGCGCTGTGAAAGAGATCAAGGGCGGTCGGATCGAGCTGAGGGTTGACCGTTTCGGGATAATCCACGCTCCTATCGGGAAGGTTTCCTTCGAGGCGGATCATCTGAGTGAAAACCTGAAATGGGTCATATCGACGTTGATGGATGTGAGACCCAGTTCTGTCAAGGGGGCCTATCTAAGGAAAGTGACCGTCTCTTCCAGTATGGGTCCCGGAGTGAAAATTGACAAATCCACGTTGGTTTGAGAATCCTGTGCCGACTCAGAAAAAACAGGACGCGGTCGCGAGTATTCAGGACAAATTCCAGGGTGCAAAGGGAATCTACTTCGCCGACTATCTTGGGCTCAACGTGGCGGACATGACTGAACTGAGGAGGAAATGCCGCGAAGAGGAAGTGGAACTCACAGTCGTGAAGAATACACTCGCTCGAAGGTCAGCGGACAACGCGGGACTTAAGGGCGTTGAAGATATATTTGAAGGTCCAACGGCCATCGCATTCAGTTACGTTGACCCGGTCTCCCCTGCCAGAATCCTGAGGCGATTCAAGGATTCCCATGATCTTCCTAGGATCAAGGCTTTCATTATTGAGGGGGAGGTAATGGATACCGCTTCCTTCGGGAAGATTTCGCAGCTCCCGGCGAGGGAGCAGTTGTTCGTCCAACTCGTAACCGGACTGTCTTCGCCCTTGACCGGACTGGCTGTAATGCTTAAGAGTCAAATTGTCGTTTTGATTCAGACACTTGGAAAGCTGAAAAAGGCGGGACCATCATAGACACCTAGGAGGAGATGAAGAAATGGCTGAAGTATCACGCGCCAATGTCATGAAATACCTGGAAAAGGCAAATATGCTCGAAATCTCCGAGCTGATCAAGGAGATTGAAGAAAAGTTTGGAGTGTCCGCGGCCGCCCCGGTGGCTGTAGCCCCGGCGGGTACCGCTGCCAATACCGATAAAACGGCCGGGGAGGAGAAGAGCTCCTTCGACGTCGTTCTCACGGCGGCTGGAGAGAAGAAAATCCAGGTTATCAAAGTGGTTCGAAGCCTCACCGAGTTGGGCCTCAAGGAAGCCAAAGACCTGGTGGACGGCGCCCCCAAATCCGTCCGTGAAGGAGTCAACAATGAAGAGGCCGAAGAGATGAAAAAGAAACTCGAAGAGGCAGGGGCCACCGTAGAATTGAAATAAGGGACTGTCTCATGACCATAATGACATTCAGGAGATGATCTTGTAGGAGGGCATCATTTTGTCGACAAAATTAGACAAGAAATCTGAGAGAATTTCCTTCTCGCGTTTGTCGAGCGTGGTGGAAATGCCGAACCTGTTGTCGGTTCAACTGGAATCCTTTGACCATTTTATGCAGAGGGAAGTGCTTGAGGAAGAGCGGTTGCCTTTTGGCCTGGAAGAGGTCTTCTCCAATACCTTTCCCATTGAAGACACTCACCGCAACTACGTCCTGGAGTATAAGAGCTACTATTTCGGGCTGCCCAAATACAGTCCCCGGGAGTGTCACGAGAGAGGCGTCACGTATGCTGTTCCCCTTAAAGTTAGACTCATCCTGCACATCACGGATGAGTACGACCGTTCCAAGTATGCTCACAGCATTGAACAGGACGTCTATTTCGGGAACATTCCCTTCATGACAGACAGAGGGACCTTTGTCATCAACGGGGCGGAGCGAGTAATCGTGAGTCAGCTTCAGCGCTCGCCGGGCGTCTTCTTTGATGAGCACACTCACCCCAATGGGACAAAACTCTATCAAGCGAGGGTCATTCCGTTTCGCGGCTCCTGGATCGATTTCACTACCGATATTCGGGATTGTATCTACGTCATAATTGACAGAAGGAGAAAATTCCCCGTTACCACCCTCTTGAGAGCTCTCGGTTTTTCGAATGATGTCGACATTTTCCGTGCCTTCAAACTGGTGGCAAAAACCAACTTCGACGCGAAAGGGAAGAAAAAACTCCAGGATAACGTTCTGGTGGCGGACGTGGTGGACATGGAAACGGGCGAGATCATTGCGGAAGCGCACACGACGGTGACCGATGAGGTCTTGGAGAATCTGAAGAAAGCGCGCGTCAAGTCGGTTGAATACGTTGAACCCAGTGTGACCCTGGCTGCCGAACTCCTGAGGAACACAATGGAGAAGGATCCCACTAACAACACGGAAGAGGCGCTTCGCCTCCTGTATCAGCATCTGAGGTCTGGAGAACCGCCAAATCTTGAGACGGCTCAGAAGTTTATTGAGAGAATGTTTTTCAGTCCCAAGCGGTATGACTTGGGTAAGGTGGGAAGGTATCGGTTGAACAAGCAGTTCAATCTTGATGTTTCTTTGGATCACACGGTACTGACTACGGATGATCTGATCCGGGTTATCGAACATCTGATCGAGATGCGCATGGGAGAGAGGGGGCCGGACGATATTGATCATCTTGGTAACCGGCGGATGAAAACGGTGGGAGAGCAATTGACCAACCAGTTTTCCGTTGCCCTCAATCGCATGTCACGCACCATCAGGGAAAGGATGAACTTGAGGGAAGCGGAAAGTCTAACACCTCAGGATCTCATTAATTCCCGAATTGTGACAACGGTCATCAATTCCTTTTTCGGCACCAGTCAGTTGAGCCAGTTCATGGATCAGACGAATCCTCTTGCAGAGATTACTCACAAGCGAAGAGTTTCGGCATTGGGACCGGGGGGGATGACGCGTGAGCGCGCCGGCTTCGAAGTGCGGGACGTCCACTACACTCACTACGGCCGTCTTTGTCCCATTGAAACCCCTGAGGGACCCAACATCGGTCTCATTTCCTCTCTGGCAAACCACGCCAAAGTCAATGAGTTGGGTTTCATTGAAGCCCCTTACCGGGTGGTTGAACAGAAGGCGGAGGGCGCAGTGGTAACGAACAAGATAAGGTACCTGTCTGCGGAGGACGAGGATCGTTCCATGATTGCTCAGGCGAAGGCCGTTGACAAGAATGGCGGCAAGATCGGTAAAGAGAAGCTTCGGGTGCGAATTCGGGGTGACTTCCCAATTGTGGGCCCTGAAGAAGTACAATACATGGACGTGGCCCCTCATCAAATTCTCAGCGTGGCAGCGTCTCTCATTCCTTTTCTTGAACACGACGATGCCAACCGGGCGCTCATGGGATCAAATATGCAGCGGCAGGCAGTACCCCTTGTGGACCCGGAAAGTCCTATCGTGGGCACGGGGATTGAGAAAGACGTATCCCGGGATTCCCTCACGAGCCTCCCTTCCCCCGTGTCGGGTGTGGTCGTGAGCGTCGATTCCAAGGCCATTATTATTCGCACCGACGAGATCCCGGACGATATTGCCATATCACCCGAGGAGAACCGAGTTCGGGTTGATCTCACGAAATACTCTCGAACCAATCAGGATACCTGTATGAACCATCGTCCCACCGTCCGCAAGGGAGACACCGTGTCCGCGGGCGATATCTTGGCCGATGGCCCCGCCACGGAGAATGGGGAGTTGGCATTGGGGCAAAATGTTCTGGTGGCCTTTATGCCGTGGAGGGGATATAACTTCGAGGATGCTATTGTCATCAGTGAAAGATTGGTAAGGAATGATACGTTTACCTCCATCCATATTTCCGAAGTGGAGCTCGAAGTAAGGGACACGAAGCGGGGTGAGGAGGAGCTGACCCGGGAAATCCCCAGTGTGAGCGAACAGGCAACGAAGGATTTGGACGGAAGCGGAATCGTACGCTCGGGTGCTCGCGTTCAGGCCGGGGATATCCTTATCGGAAAAGTGACTCCAAAGGGAGAGACGGATCCCACGCCCGAGGAGAAACTTCTCAGAGCCATTTTCGGTGAAAAGGCGGGTGAAGTCAAAGACGCTTCCCGACGTGCGGAACCGGGTATCAATGGGGTCGTGATCAGAACACAATTGTTTGAACGGAAAACCAAATCGTCCCGGGCCGAAGAGAAAAAGGTTATTGAAAGATTACAGGAAGAGACTCGTCGGGAAAAGAGGCGGCTGAAGAAGAAGCGAGATGAAAAGCTGGTTCAGCTCATGGAAAACGAAACATCGGCGGGTCTGAGAAATCTCGCCACCGGTAAGACCATAATCAAAGCATCCACTCGACTCACGGCCAAGCGGCTGGAGGGTCTCGATCTCGAGCGTATCTCTCGGGAGAGTCATTGGGTCACGGAAAAGAAAGTCTGGATTCAGATCCAGCAGGTCTGGAACTCTTTCAACCGGGAGTGGCGTCGATGCGAGGAGAAACTGGATAGGGAGATCTACAAGCTTCAGGTGGGTGATGAACTCCAGCCTGGAGTCTCGAAACTTGCCAAAGTCTACATCGCGAACAAGCGAAAGGTCCAGATGGGGGACAAGATGGCCGGTCGTCACGGCAACAAAGGTGTGGTGGCCACTGTGGTGCCCGAAGAGGATATGCCTTTCCTTGGCGATGGTACCCCTGTGGACATCATTCTGAATCCTCTGGGTGTCCCTTCCCGCATGAACCTGGGGCAATTGTACGAAAGCATGCTCGGCTGGGCCGGGAAGGTATTGGGGGTGCGGTACGAGTCCCCTCCTTTCGATGGAGCCACACCTGAGCAGGTATCCGAGGAACTAAAAAAGGCGGGAATTCCCGCTAACTGCAAAACCTTTTTGCGGGACGGTCGAACCGGGATGAAGTTCGACTACCCCGTGATGGTCGGATATATTTACATGATGAAACTGAACCACATGGTTGAAGACAAAATGCATGCCCGTTCCACAGGGCCCTATTCATTGATCACCCAGCAGCCGCTGGGCGGAAAGGCTCAGTTCGGCGGACAGCGGTTTGGAGAAATGGAGGTCTGGGCACTGGAGGCCTACGGGGCCAGCCACACGCTCCAGGAAATTCTGACGGGGAAGTCGGATGATGTGGAAGGCCGATCGAAGGTGTATAACGCCATCGTGAGGGGGGATAATATTCCCTCATTCGGAATCCCTGAATCGTTCAACGTCCTCGTCAAGGAACTGCAAGGTCTTGGCGTCGATGTGCAACTGCACCATTGAGGGGGAGGAGAATTAAGTGGTCTACATAAAACCACCCAGAACCGACCGGGGTACCGATTTCTCAGCGGTATCCATTGGACTTTCATCTCCCGAGGAGCTCCTGAGGCGCTCGTACGGTGAAGTTCTGAAACCGGAAACGATCAACTACCGTTCTTACAAGCCCGAAAAGGACGGTCTTTTTTGCGAAAAAATCTTCGGGCCGGTTAAGGACTATGAATGTCACTGCGGCAAGTATAAAGGTATCCGGTACCGTGGGATTATCTGTGACCGCTGTGGCGTCGAGGTTACCCGCAAACGAGTCCGGAGAGAAAGAATGGGCCATATCACCCTGGCAGTGCCCGTTGTGCATATCTGGTATCTTCGATCTGTTCCTGGCAAACTGAGTCACCTTCTGGGAATCCCCACGAGAGATCTCGAACGGATCATCTACTATGAGGCATATCTGGTTGTCAATCCAGGTGCCTCTGAAAAGAAACCGCTGGATCTGATCGAGGAGGAGGAGTATCAGGAATTGGAGGCCAAGCATGGGAGGAACGCGGTATCCGAGGAAGATTACGAGGAAGAAAACTGGTTTTATGCCGCCATGGGTGGGACCGCCCTTCGCGATGCTCTGGTCAATCTGGATATTCCTAATACGATAAAGGATCTTGAGCATACCATCAAAACGTCCAGGTCCAAACAACGCAGATCCGATGCCCTGAAGCGTCTGAAAGTGGTCAAATCATTTTATCCATCCCCCGACAAGAAACGATTGAATCGGCCCGAATGGATGGTCATCACGGTTCTGCCTGTTATTCCCCCGGAATTGAGACCACTCGTGCCACTCGAGGGCGGCAGGTTTGCCGCCAGTGATCTCAACGATCTTTACCGGCGTGTCATTATTCGTAACAACCGTTTGAAGCAGTTGATCGAGATAAAGGCGCCGGATGTCATCTTGAGAAATGAGAAACGTATGCTTCAGGAAGCGGTGGATACGCTTTTCGACAACGCCCGTCGCGGAACGGCGGTGAGTAGTGGTACCCGGCGCCCTCTCAAGAGCCTGAGTGACATGCTGAGAGGAAAGCAGGGACGCTTCCGTCAAAATCTCCTGGGCAAAAGAGTCGATTATTCCGGTCGCTCCGTGATTGTCGTCGGGCCGGAACTGCACCTCAGCGAGTGCGGTTTGCCCAAGGACATGGCCCTCGAATTGTTCAAGCCTCACCTCATATGCGAATTGATTGCCCGGGGTTATGCAAAGACCCCTCGCAGCGCCAAGTTGATCGTCGAAGGGAAATCGCCGGAGGTATACGAAATTCTTGACTACGTTATCAACGATCATCCCATCCTCCTGAATCGTGCTCCCACTCTGCATCGACTTGGTATTCAGGCATTTCAACCCGTTCTCGTAGACGGGAAGGCGATTCAGATTCACCCGCTCGTTTGTGCCGCATTTAATGCCGACTTCGATGGGGATCAGATGGCCGTGCACATCCCCCTCTCGGTAGAGGCGCAGACCGAGGCCAGAATGCTCATGCTCTCGAGTCACAATATTCTTCACCCCGCTCACGGTTTTCCCATCGCCATTCCCTCGCAGGACATGGTTCTTGGCTGTCACTATCTGACGAAGCCGAAGAAAGGTGACCTGGGTGAGGGAAAAGCCTTTTCCGGAGTCGATGAAGTAATGCTGGCTTACGAGAACAGTGCAGTGGGCCTGCATGCAATCATCAACATCAGGGTTGACGGCGAATGGCACAATGAGACGACCGTCGGTCGAGCTATTTTCAATTCGGTTGTGCCTGAGGGACACAACTATATCGACATTACCATCAATAAGCAGAAACTCGAAGACATCATATACAAGGCCTATCTGGAGTCGGGAAACTATCGAACCGTCCAATTCCTCGATGATTTGAAGGACCTGGGATTCAAGTACGCGACACAGAGCGGTGTCTCCATTTCGGTGGAAGATGTCGTTGTGCCTGACGAAAAGGATGACATCATCTCAGAAGCGTTCCAGGAGGTGGATGAGATTCACAAGAAGTTTCAGAGACAGGTTTTGACCGAAGGTGAACGATACAACAAGGTCATCGATGTATGGACCCATGCAACCAACCTGGTTGCGGCCAAGATGATGACACATATGGAAATGGATAAGAGCGGATTCAATCCCGTGTTCATGATGGCTGATTCAGGTGCCCGAGGAAGCCAGGATCAGATTAAGCAGTTGGCCGGTATGCGAGGACTCATGGCGAAGCCCAAGAAGAGTATGACGGGCGGAAAGGGTGAAATCATCGAATCGCCCATTACCTCGAATTTCAAAGAGGGACTCTCCGTTCTCGAGTACTTCATTTCCACCCACGGAGCGAGAAAAGGTCTTGCCGACACCGCTCTCAAGACTGCTGATGCCGGCTATCTGACGAGAAGACTGGTGGATGTGGCCCAGGATGTGGTTATCAATGAGCCGGACTGTGGCACCATTAACGGCGTCTGGATCACCGACCTGAAAGAAGGAGAAGAGGTCATTGAGACGCTGCACGACCGGGTGCGGGGAAGGGCCGTCCAGGAGGATGTCTATCATGAGGGCAAGGTCGTAGTCAAAGCCGGTACCCTGGTGGACAACGAGGTCGCCGATCAGATTTCAAAACTGGACGTTATCAAGGTTTTCATACGGTCGGTCTTGACATGTGAATCGGAGAGAGGTGTGTGTGCCCAATGTTATGGGATAGACCTGAATACAAATAAGATCGTCAGTCTCGGATCATCTGTCGGAATCATTGCGGCACAGAGTATTGGGGAACCGGGGACTCAGTTGACTCTCCGCACCTTTCACATCGGCGGTACGGCATCCAGGATCATCGAACGGTCAGAGATGACAACCAAGCGAGGAGGCGTGGTCAAATTCTCGGACAATCTGGAGGTCGCCAGCATCTCCGACGGGGATGCTTCCGGTTCAGAGGCCCGCAAGAACAAGCTGAGGAGGGTATTGGTGCGTAACGGAACTATCCAGGTCCGTCCTGCCAAGGACGGCGCCGGGATCGATTACAACGTGCCGTACGGGGCCAATCTACTGGTTAACGACGGTGAGAGGGTGAAGGCTGGCCAGACGCTTTTCAATTGGGACCCCTACACCGATGTCATTCTGGCGAGACAGGGCGGGTACGTCAGATTCCTCGACATGATTGAAGGGGAAACCTATCAGGTTGAAGCTGTCGAGGGAGGAAAGAAGCAGTTTGTAACAACTGAAGCGAAGAATCGCCGGCTGGCGCCCCACTTGGATATCGTTGACGGTACAGGCAAAACTCTCTCGGGGGGCACCATCCTACCGGTCAAGGCGGTTCTTATGGTTCAGGATGGACAGAAAGTCCAGGCAGGCTCAATTGTGGTGAAGATAGCGAAGGATATCGGGAAGACCCGAGACATTACGGGAGGATTGCCCCGCGTTGCCGAACTTTTCGAGGCAAGAATCCCGAAGGAGCCTGCCGCGGTGACGGAAATCGATGGAATTACCAGGTTCGGTAAAACAAAAAGAGGGATTCGGGAGATTCTCGTAGAAGGTGCTCATGATGAAAAGAAGAAATACACGATTCCCTACGGGCGACATGTGATTGTCCACGAAGGAGATCGGGTCAGTGCCGGTGACAGACTGTGCGAAGGTGCCATTTCCCCCAAGGACATTCTCAACATTCTCGGAGCTGAGCGGGTACAGGAGTATCTCGTGAACGAGATTCAGGAAGTCTATCGTTTGCAAGGAGTCCGGATCAATGATAAGCATATCGAGGTCATTGTTCGTCAAATGATGCAGAAACTGGAGGTGGACGATCCCGGTGACACCAGGTTTCTTCCAGCGGACAGGGTCAACAGGCACGATCTGTTCAAAGAAAACGGACGGATTTCAAAGATGGTGGTTGTAGCGGAACCGGGGGATTCAGGATACGAGGCTGATACGCTGGAGGAGAAAGCTGAGGTGACAGAGACAAACAAGCAGTTGAAGGAAGAGGGAAAGACTGCCGCCAAGACGCGTAAGACCAAGCCGGCCACATTTCGTCCCCTCCTGCTGGGAATCACCCGGGCCTCTCTCAATACTGAGAGTTTCATTTCTGCCGCTTCATTTCAGGAGACCACCCGTGTTCTTACCGATGCTGCAGCCGCGGGTAAGACAGACTATCTTCTGGGCTTGAAGGAGAACGTGATTCTGGGCCGATTGATTCCCGCGGGGACCTACTTCAAGGATTTCAAACATCCGCTGGTCAAGAGAATTGGTGAAGAGGAAGAGGTTTTGGTGGAAGAGCCCAAAAAGGAAAAGAAGGAAAAAGTTGCTGTCGCGAAGGATTAGGCAGGGCAACGGGATGGAAGGATAACGGGCATGCCCACGATAAATCAGCTGGTGCGCAAGGGAAGGAAGAGGGTTGTGAAGAAGACGAGTACCCCGGCTCTGGCGGGCAATCCCCATAAAAGAGGTGTCTGCACACGCGTCTATACTACAACCCCCAAG
>JAZGBI010000102.1 GCA_036476315.1 Candidatus Neomarinimicrobiota bacterium
GCCCGATTTGGAGGGGAACACAAGAACTCCCTCGCTGTTCACATCGATTCCGGTGCGGAGGAAGTGGAGTGATTCAAGTTCCGCTTTCCTTTCTCCCTTCAGCAGCAGTTCCGGGCTTGTGCCTTGAAAATCCAGGGGAAGAACCTGAATGTAAATGTCCGAATAACCAGTTCTATTGGTTAGAAAAATGACGTTGTCGACGTCTTCAGAAGAGTAGTAAACCGGGGCACTGCTAAGGCCCTGTTCAGTCACTGGGAGGGATGCCACTCTGGCAACGTCTTTTGTGTCCAGGAGTGGATATATTCTCTTTTTGTACCAGTATTTCCACTCGTCCACGATCTCCGAAAAGTCTTTTCCCAGAGTGAGCTCAATGACTTCATAGAAATCGTTGTCCTTCCAGATTCCTTCCATGATCAACAATATCTTATCGGTTCCGTAAACGGAATCGATGAAACGGAGAAACGATTGCCCCTCTTTGTAGAGTAGGAATCCTGACGATGCCAGGTCCAGCCTGTCAAGAGGGACCAGATAGTCGTTCAACAGCGCATCTCTTATTACCATTTCTGATTTCGAGTCCCATCTCGATGCCCAGAATTCTGCCAATCCTTCCGTGAACCAGAGGGGAGGCGAGCGATAGGTCACGACGTTGTGAAGGCTCAGGATATGGGCTACCTTATTGTGCATGAAAACGTGGACCAGTTCGTGAATGATCACTCGTTTGAACTGATAGGTGGAGCCATCGTAGGGAATAACCACCCGACCCTTGACGAATTCAAAGAAACCGCCCACCCCTTCAGGAATGAGGTAGGGAATCGTATTTGTTTGTTGAAAATGGAGATGGGAACTGTAAAAGATGAGGGGAACTTTCTTTACCAGGGTGAAATTGAATTTCTTCTCCAGATCGCGAAACGCCTCTTCGGCGAAGTGGGCGCCTACCGCGGCCAGCTCCGCCTCTTCTTCGTAGTAATATATTTCGAAGTGAGGGGTGGAAAGGACGTTCCAGGAAAAGGGATGGTACTGTATCTTGTTCCGGCCGAAATAGAATTGCGCGTTTGCGAAGGAAGCCGTGCACAAGAGGAGAGCCGCAGCTCTGAGAATAGGTCTCACACTCAAAAGATACCTCACGGAAGCAGGCCGTGTCAACAGTTAGATAGTGCCAGGTTGTGCCGGGAAAGAGACTCGAACTCTCACGGTGTCGCCACCACCTGATTTTGAGTCAGGCGCGTCTACCAATTCCGCCATCCCGGCGATTCAAAGAACACTTTGACTGTCCAGGTGTAGCAACCATCCCGATATCGATCGGGACGTATCTACCAACTTCGCCATCCCGCCAATTCGCATTTCAGAGCAGGGAAAAGTATAGACTTCGTCGGAAAAATGTCAATATATTTCCCCCTGCGGAATAGAAATCCTTCACTGGGAGGTCCACATGAACAATAATTATGCCACCATCCCTGAGATGTTCCTCGATGTTTGCGAAAGATATGGCGACAAGGATGTCTACGGTTATAAGCAGAAGGGGGCATGGAGCACGCTCTCCTTTCGAGATGTTCGCAGAGAAGTCGAAGAACTGGCCCACGGACTGGCTTCCCTGGGTGTCGACAGGGGAGACCGTGTCGCAATTCTCTCCAACAACAATCCCCACTGGGCCATGGGCGATTATGCGATTACCTCCATGGGTGGCGTCACCGTTACAGTTTATCCCACTCTGCCCCCGGCGCAGATTCAATTCATACTGGACGATTCCCAATCGAGGGCCATATTTGTGGAGAACAGGGAACAGGCAGACAAGGTACTGGAGTTCTTTGATCAGAGCAAATTTCTGGAAAGAATGATAGTCATGAACGATGACCGTTTGAGCAAGGACAACGTTCACACTTTTCACGACCTTTTGGAGATGGGGAAAGCCGGGAAGGAGTCTGCAGCCTTCGATTTCCTTGAGAGGGCGAATTCGGTTGCCCCGGACGATTTGTTAACGCTCGTTTACACCAGTGGGACTACGGGGGATCCCAAGGGTGTCATGCTAACTCACAACAATCTCATATCCAACGTCAGGTCGGCGCTTCAGACAATCCCCATGAACGAAAATGACGTTTTTCTCTCCTTCCTTCCGCTGAGCCACAGTTTTGAACGTATGGCGGGGCACTACACCGCGTTTACCGTTGGGGCGACAGTCTACTACGCTGAAAGTATTGACACGGTAGCCGAGAACATTTCGGAAGTGAGGCCTACCGTCATGACGAGTGTCCCTCGTCTGTATGAGAAAATGTATGCCCGCGTTCTGGAGAAAGTGGCGAGCGATCCTCCGCTGAGACAGAAAATCTTCTGGTGGGCCGTCAGGGTGGGACGAAAGGCGGTAGAGTACAGGCAGAGGAATCGGCCTCTCCCCGTGGGTCTGAAGATGAAATTCTCCGTCGCAGACAAACTGGTATTCTCCAAATTGAAGCAACGTTTGGGAGGGCGATTGAGGTTTTTCGTATCGGGAGCCGCGCCCCTGTCGGCCGAAATCGGGGAATTCTTCGCTTCCGCGGATATTATGATTCTTGAAGGCTACGGCCTTACGGAGACGAGTCCCGTGATGACAGTAAATCGCCTCGAATCCTTCAAATTTGGTACGGTCGGAATGCCCATACCTGGCGTGGAGGTGAGGATTGCGGATGACGGGGAAATCCTCAATAGAGGACCCAATAACATGAAAGGATATTTCAAGAGTGAAGAAGCGACGCGGGAGGTGATTGATGATGAAGGATGGCTTCACACGG
>JAZGBI010000103.1 GCA_036476315.1 Candidatus Neomarinimicrobiota bacterium
GAGTAGAGGTTGTTCATAGGGACTTTCGTAAAACTCAGGTGGTTCACGAGCCATGGTCATTTTTGACCTCAATCTTCTCCGATCTATTTCTTACATTTTCGTTGGCAGGATGGTCACGTATGGTCACAGAACGCCGTAAGCCACTTACAAATAGATCATGTTCACAGGAGTTCCTCCTCAGTATGAGACTCTTCGGGTCGGAGGAGTCCCTCCGGGAGACTCTCCTAGGCATCACTGTTCTAGGTTTGTTCCTCACAGCAGTATTGCGCAGTTCTGCGAGCCATTCTGTATTATTTTTTGGTCAAGACCCTGGTAGGAGCACCAGGGGTGACAAATCTTGACCAGTAGAATCGAGGAGATTGAACGGCTTCTGGAGCAGTACCCTGACGATTATCTGCTCCTTATCCACGCTGGGGGAGGAGTAACCCTGCCGCACAATCGGTGAGTAGCTCTAATCCCTTCGTCGTTGGCTGGCCAGCCACTCCCAGAGCCCAGGATCACCGTACGCATTCTCCCAGGCTTCCACGTGTCCCGCCTCCGGGTACACCGTGAACCGGACGTCACCGCCTGCGGCCTTGAGAGCATCAACCATTTCTTGCGACATCTCAAGGGGTACGGCCTTGTCTTTTGCCCCATGGAATACCCATGTGGGAACGTTCGCCATCAAGTGTACCTTCTCAGGGTCTCCACCGCCACAGATCGGCACCGCTGCCGCGAAGCGGCCGGGATTGGTATACGCAAGGCGCCATGTACCATAGCCGCCCATGCTGAGACCTGTTACGTACACCCGATTTTCATCGATTCGATACTGCTCTATCACGGCATCCAGGACCACGGTGAGTGCGTCCACTTCCCACCACTGGTCCCTGGGACACAGGGGGGACACCACGACGAATGGGAAGTCCTCACCCTGGGAAATCATATTCGCAGGACCGTGAATCTTCACCCGTTCGAGGTCATTCCCCCGTTCGCCCATACCGTGTAAGAAGAGCAACAGCGGCCACTTCCCATCGCCTTTTTCATAGTCGGGAGGAACGTACAGCAGGTACTGCACCTCCACCGTCTTCCGGATCTCACGCTTGAGATGCAGGGCAACCTGCCGTTGTCCCTGCTCTGGTCCTTGTGTGAAACTGGTTCTGGCAGTCAACAGTATGATCGAAACTGCTGTTACGATATAGCCCATGGTCGCCTCCCTTCCGGGTTTTCGCTGGTTCCCCGCACTCCTGCCAGTGCCGGGCAATTCCACTGACCTTACCGTGACATCACGTAAGAGTCAAGGGGAAATGGCTGAAGAATGAGGGGGGGGATCCTTTCCGATCCCACAATCGAAGGACCTTTCTCTTTTTCTTTCCGGTATACTAAATTTGAACAGCCATGGACGTCGGGATGCGAATACTAATCACAGGATCGTCCGGATACTTGGGTACAGAGCTTTGCCGGAGGAGCGAAAAGGCGGATTCGGTTGCTGAAGTCATCGGAGTTGACCTCGTCAAACCGAGGGAGTCCTTTTCAAAACTCACCTTCTACCAGGAAGACTGCGTCGGCGACCTGTCACATATTTTCGACCACCACAAAATAGACACGGTAGTTCACCTGGTGTTCGTTCTGGATCCAATTCATGACTCAGACAAAATGTACAGGGTAAACGTGAGCAGTCTCGAGAACGTACTCGCTCACATAGAGAAGTATGGAACGAAACGTCTTCTCGTAACGAGTTCCTATACCGCGTATGGTGCTCATCCCGATAATCCCGTCTGGATAACCGAAGACCAACCGTTAAGGGGTAACAAAGACTTTCAATACTCAAGAGACAAAACGATCATAGAAGATCGTTTGAGAGATTTCCAGGCAAGGTCTCCCAAGACAGAGGTGGTCATTGCCCGGCCAGCCCTTGTTGCGGGACCCAATATTTCCAATTTCATTTCACGATACCTGAGCAAACCCATTGTCCCTCTTGTCAAGGATTTGGAAGAAGAGATGCAGTTTCTTCACGAAGATGACGCTTCCGAAGCACTCTTCCAGCTCGCAACAGCAGCTCCTCCCGGTGCATACAATCTAGGTCCCTCCAGTACGGTCCACCCGGCGGAGGCCGCCAGAATTATGGGAGGAAAACCCGTGAGTCTTCGTCCGGGGGTACTGCGGTTTCTCACTGCTCTGGGGTGGACCTTGCGTCTGAAGTTCCTGTCCGAGGCGCCCAAATCGATGATCAGTTTTATGCAATACCCGTGTTCGATAGATGGTACAAAGGTTGAGCGAGAAACCGGTTTTCGATACCGATACTCCTCTTTCGACGCTATCCACACTCTGGCCGAAACTCTCAGGAATCGATAATCATGGGCTCATGGCATCCGCAGATAACCCATTTCCCTATTGCTCTTATCATCAGCGCCTTCTTCTTTCAAATCGTCGCGATGTTGAAATCCTCATGGGTATGCCGGAGTACGCCCTTATGGATACTCGGTTTTGCCATTGTGCCAGCCCTTTTTTCTTTACTCTCTGGGGAACAGGCCGCCCATCTGGCCAGCACAACCCGGAGCCTGGAAGATTCCGCGCAAGCTCTCTTGGCCCGGCACGACGCTTTTGCCACGTTTACCGTCTGGATGTCTCTCGCCGTTCTCGTGTCATGGGTATGGTTCTTCCTGAAATACCCGGGTGACCGCAGGGTCGATACGGCTGCACTCTTTTTTCTGTTTCTCCTTGCCCTCGCCGTTGCCGCAACCGGTTATCTTGGAGGTGAGCTTGTGCTCACATATGGGGTCGGAGTTAAAATGTAGCCGGTAGAGGAAAAACCTTGACTTTCTCGACGATGAAATCTAAAATTCTCGTCGAGCAGCAATTCCAAAGATTCTTTAACCTAAAAAAGGAGACAAACTATGGCTGAAAAAGTCAGGATCGTTCGCGTTCAGAAAGAAAAAGGATACCTGTACTATTTGGGAAAAGATGGCAACGTTTGGCGGTCCAAGATGGCTCGTGCCGGAAAGGGAGGCGGAAATGCCCAGAAGGTGGCCAATGCCGGTGTGACAAGAGAGTCGGGATATCTCTATTTTATTGACAAGGATGGAGATGTGTCCCGCGCCAAGATGGCAAGAGGCCGTTAATTACCTCTCATCCGGATACTCACTGAAAAAGCCCCCTCTTTTGGGGGCTTTTCTTATACGGCCGGGAGTCCATCGTGGAGACCTCCGCTCCGACTCGAGGGAGAATGGGGGACCGCGTGGCAATGATGTTGTGGCGTTCGCCCCCGTGTCGCTCTAAATTGAGGCGTACGGAAGTCTCTACTGCCAGGAAACACAACCATCCGGAAAGGCGTAAGAGGACAAAACGATTGAAAAGTGGTATGAATGCCAATAGATTTGCCGCAATGATCCACTGGGAAGTGGGGAGGATGGCGCCAGCCGCAACTGTTCTTCTCCTGGCCTTGAGCTGCTCTGATTTTGGGCAAGAATCCGAGGAAAAGGCAACGATCGAGGTGCCATCCTCCGTGAGTTTTGGATCCCTCACGGTGGGAGATAGCATGGACACGGCTGTCGTCATATCCAATAGGGGCGATCTCGATCTTGTCATCTATTCTGCGGATCTCTCAGGGCCGGATAAGGGCGATTTCAAGATATTGACACCCCTGGATTCGGTCACCGTGAATCCGAGTAATGACACGTCTTTGGACCTTCGATTTGAGCCCGATTCCCTGGGTGTCAAATCGGCGACACTTACTGTAAACAGCAACGATCCGGATGCTGGAAACGCCACCATCAACGTCTCGGGGATCGCCGTTACTCCCGTTGCCACTGTTACCTTTTCAAATGACGTTCAACCGATTTTCAACAACGACTGTGCCTTCACAGGATGCCACGTTTCCGATCACGTAACTGGGCTGGATCTGACGGAGGGAAACAGCTATTTGCTCCTGGTGAATGTTACTTCGTACGGATATGCCCCGATCCTCCGGGTTAAGCCGTTCGACGCCGATAATTCTGCTCTGTGGAATAAGATTGCTGGTGTTGAGGGTTACGGTGATCGAATGCCGCTGGGCGGAACACCGCTCCCGGAGGCCAAGATCGACCTCATCAGAACATGGATTGAAGAAGGAGCGCAAAACAACTAAATGCCTGGAGTGTTTCGTATCTTTCTGGGAGTGGTCCTTTCCTCCAATCTTGTTTTTTCCATCCCGCGTTTCGCCGTTAAGAACGGTACCACCTGTGCCACGTGCCACGTGAGTCCTACCGGTGCTGGACTTCGAAACCACTACGGTCTCACCATCGTATCCATGGACGAACTACCGATTCAATGGGGCAGGAAATTCACTGACGAAACTTATACAGGTACCGTCGGTGGTCACCTGCAGGCAGGGGCAGATCTGAGGCTTCAACTGTTGATCCATTCGGAGGGAGACACGGTTCGAAAAGCGGCATTTTTCCCCATGCAGGGTGATGTCTATGGTTATCTGACTGTCAGCCGGGCCATTCACGTCTATGCCAAGCTTGACCTGATCCGCGGCTATCCAGAGTTCTGGACGATGCTGGAGTTTTTCTCAGGGGATGGGTACTTCAAAATCGGTCGCAAGATCGCGACTTACGGCCTTCGGCTGGATGATCATACCTCCTTTGTCCGGGGTGGAAATCTCTCCCTGAGGCACACGAAGTCTGATGGTGAAGACTTTTCTAAAGAGGGGATGCCCTTTTCTCCGAGGGTTCAGATGCCTGGGATATTTGAGATGGGTCTGACACTGAGAGATTTGTTCTTGACCGCCAGCATTTCGAATCCCTATGTTTTCGGAGGCGAAACAGGTTTTCAATCCTTCCAGGGCCTTTCTGACAAGAACCTCACGGCCAGGATGGAATACTCCAGATCTCTCGGACCTCTTTCGGGTCTGGCAGGAGCCTCGGTGATGAAAGAAAAAGATCTCCAAATGGCGGGGGCTTTTGGTGGAATTTCTGTAGATCGGTTCACCGTTCTGGGGGAAGTAGATGTAGCCAAGAATTGGGTGGATGGGGGAATCACCTCCCTTGCCTCCTACTGTGAATTCATCGTGGAGCCCATTCAGGGCGTCAATTTAGTGGGTAAGTTTGACTTCTTCGACGAAGATATGGATCTTCTAGGAAATGACCTGACGCGGTATACGGTGGGTCTGGAGATATTTCCCATGGCCTTTTTCGAGGTGAGGGCCCAGGTCCGTCTCACACGTACTTCACAGGGGATGGATCAGCCCGCTCCGGAGTACCTCGTTCAATCTCACACCTGGTTTTGAAAAAGGGGGACGAAATGAAGAAATTACTCCTGCTCCTTGCAGGATTCCTGCTGACGCTTCAAGGGGCTCTCACTGCCCAGGAATTACAAAACGTCCAGGTTCTGCCATTTGAAGCAAAGAAGGATATCGTGGAGTTCATGAAAAACACCGTGGCTAAATCTCTCGGTGTAAAATGCACGTTTTGTCATAATCTGAAAGACTATCCGTCTGATGAGAACCCTCACAAGGTTGTGGCAAGAGAAATGATTCGAATGACGCTGGGCATCAATGAACGACTTGTAGGGATCCAAAAGGTGGCAAAAAAAGCGGGCATGAAGCATTGGGAAGAAGCTCCAAAGATAGAGTGCTGGGTGTGTCATCGAGGTGGCAAAGAGATCGAATATGCAGCACCCAAATAGCACATCCTAAAGCCATGCTCCTGGGAAAACCGTAACAATTCATGGTCCGAATCCGTGGTCTGTTTTCCAGGACTCCCTTAGAATATAAGATCCTGCTGATCCTGGCGGTGGGACTGGCCCTTGGCTTCGGCTCTTACGTCACTTACACGATCCAGGCTGAGTCCGCCGCACTCCTGCAGCAACACCGGATCCAGTCACGCCTCTTCGCCGAAAGTTTGAAGTCTGGAATCAGGAATATGATGATGTCCGGACGTCCAAGCTACGTCAGGTCACTGGTGGAAGAAGCCAGGGAAGAATTCAAAGAAGTGGGGAAGGTGAGACTGTTCAACAATGAGTCGAAAGAAATCTTTGCGGCGACGGATCGATTCATGTTTCGCGTAGCCGAGGACTCACTCATTCCGCCGTTCATCATCACTGGCGAGAAACCCCGGGAGGGTTCGCGTCAGTATGTGCTTTTGAAGAATGAAAAGGCTTGCCAGGAGTGTCATGGCACCGATCACACTGTGCGGGGCGCGTTGAGGATGGAATTCTCACACGATGCGGAGCAATCGATTGAGCTCGCGGCTCAGATTGCAGCGGAAGCCTTCAAGAGCCTCATGCTCTCTGGAAAGGGTGAAGAGGCCGATTGGCTCATGAGCACTATCCAAAGTGTAGATGGCGTGACACGGGCCCAAGTCTACGACAGGGACGGTTATTATGTCGCGTTTGGAGATGACACGCATGAAGTTCCTGAACCGATTCTTGAAGAGGCGGCTGCCACCTTTGCAAAACGTGTCCCCAATGAATCGGCACTTTTCTACCCGCGAGAAGACGAACGTACCTTCATCTTCGGCCTGGAGAACGAAGAGAAATGTCAGATCTGTCACGGTGCCGATCATTCCGTACGTGGCATGCTCGTTTTGTCGGTGGATAGCGATGCCGCGAGGCATGAAGACATTCCACACGAGGTGGCGGCAGCAGGCTTTAAGAATATGATGCTGAAGCAGCGCGCAATGTATGCTGGTGATTATGTGGACAGAGTGCGTAGAGTTCCCCTGGTGGAGAGATTCGAAGTGTTTGACAACGGACGGAATCACCCCGAAGGAATCGTCCGGGAGTTATATGTTCCTGACCCTCACTTCACTCAGGCAGTCTTTGACGATTCTGTGGAACAGCTGATTCTGGAGGTAAACAGACAGGACCGAGACGGGCCACGACGAATGGAATACCGGGAAGTTTTGGACGACGGCGAAATCTATCTCACCCAGATTATCCCATTGATAAATGATGAGAAGTGTCAGGCATGCCATAAACCCCCAGAACCGGGTGACCCGAAGTATGAACGTTACGGTAGTCGGTGGAAAATCCGGTCCGCCGTGAAAGTATCAACCTCTATGGCACCTATCCTGGGGGAGATCAGACGGAATATATATTCTTCCGTTGGGGTAGGAGTTTTCACAGTTTTTGCCGTTGGAGTCATACTCCGGATTTTCATGAAGATTGTAGTTGTCCAGCCCTTGAGGGCTATTGGAAACACAGTGCGGCAGGTGGGACAAGGTAATCTGGCGATGACTACTGCTGTCGCCTCGAATGATGAGATCGGCATCCTTTCTCAGCAGATCAACAGAATGATCCAAGGACTGAGGGAACGTCTTCACCTTACAAAATTTGTGTCTGAAGGCACGATGGAAGCTGTTCAGAAAGCTGACCTTTCAGGCGTATCCCTGGGTGGTGAGCGCAGAAATGCGACAGTTCTTTTTTCCGACATCCGTGGATTCACGGCATACTCCGAAGGAGTGGAGCCTGAAACAGTCATAGAAATGTTGAACACGTTCCTGAACGAACAGGCACAAATTGTGAAGCAATACAATGGGGATATTGATAAGTTTGTCGGTGACGAATTGATGGCCGTCTTCCAGGGTGAGGGTATGGTGGAGGATGCCATCAACTGCAGTATAGCTCTGCAGTGGAAGGTGGCCCTCCTAAACCGGGACTACAACGCCCCGATAGGCGTGGGAATCGGCATCAATGCAGGGCCCATGGTGATGGGAGCCATGGGGAGCAGTGATCGCATGGATTATACTGTACTTGGAGACAACGTCAATCTGGGGGCTCGGCTGTGCAGCGCCGCAGAATCCGGTAGAATAATCGTTTCGAAAGGTGCGGTGGAAATGCTGGACATCCCAAACCAATTTGATCTTGTGAAGCGTAAGTCCATCTCTGTCAAAGGAAAGGAAAACCCCATCGAAGTTTATGAAGTGAGGTATGAAACTTAGTCTGAATAATTAGCCACAAAGAACACGAAGAATTAGAAAGTTGAGGAATTATGCTCCATGAGAAAATTGGTGAACCTGGTTTGACTTATCTGTTCGTACTGAAGTCTTCTGAAATCATTTGGGTGACTTCGTGGACTTCGTTGCTCGTGAATAGATTTGGTTAGGAGCCCTAACGCAAGAATGGGGGAGACATGAATACTGGCACGGTCCTTGAATACGCCAACAACAATCTGAACCATTTCATTGATGAATTGAAAGAGTTTGTCAGAATCCCCAGCATCTCCAGTAGCGCCCACCACCGGCACGAGGTCAAAAGGTGTGCGGTATTCCTTCGCGACAGGATGAACGAGATGGGACTGACCCGTGCAGAGGTCATTGAGACTCCAGGTCATCCCATTGTGTATGGAGAATGGCTTAATGATCCCAGAAAACCAACGGTTCTCCTCTATGGACATTACGATGTTCAGCCGGTGGATCCTCTGGATATGTGGGAAACTCCCCCTTTTGAGCCAGATGTCCGGGATGGCAGGATGTACGGACGGGGAACCGTTGATGACAAAGGGCAGGTCTACGTTCATTTCAAGGCTGTCCAGTCGTGGCTGAATGCGGAAAAGACTCTTCCATTGAACGTGAAATTCATTATTGAAGGTGAAGAGGAAATAGGAAGTGAGAATCTGAGCTCCTTCTTGAAGAATCACAGGGAACTGTTGAAGGCTGACGTGGCAGTCATATCCGACACCCCCATGCACAAGAAGGGGATGCCCTCGATTTGTTACGGACTCCGGGGTATGGCCTATTTCCAGATTGACGTGCGGGGATCGAAACAAGATCTTCATTCAGGCTCTTTCGGTGGTGCAACGAAGAATCCCATTCAGGCTCTCTCCGAAATGCTGAACGATATGAAGGATGAGAAGGGGCGTATCCTGATCAGAGGGTTCTACGATGATGTGGTCGATGTTGCTCCCGATGAAAGGGAGGCCCTTGCGACCCTCCCCTTCGATGAAGAGGCCTACAGAAAGGAAATAGGGGTCCCCAGGCTGTTCGGTGAAACCGGTTACACCGTTCTGGAAAACATCTGGTGCCGACCGACGTTGGATGTGTGCGGCATATGGGGTGGCTTCACGGAAGAAGGGGTAAAAACAATCATCCCGGCCAGTGCCCATGCCAAGGTAAGCATGCGGTTGGTCCCTGACCAGGATCCGGAGAAAATTGGCGATCTCTTTGAAGCGCATGTGGCGTCCATGGCTCCGCCAGAAGTGGAAGTCTCCGTCACCCGAATGCATGGCGGGATGCCGTTTCTGGCAGATACCGCTCATCCCGCATTTGAAGCCGCGAGAAAGGCTCTGGAAAAAGGTTTTGGGGCACCCTCCGTATTCATTCGGGAAGGAGGGTCCATTCCCTTTTTGGACACTCTGGTCAAGGAGCTGAGAATCCCCTGCCTCCTTGTGGGGTTTGGCTTGCCTGAAGAAAATGCTCATGCGCCAAACGAATGGCTCGATCTGGAAAACTATGACAAGGGAATCTTGAGCAGTATACATCTTTACGAGGAACTCTCAAAAATCACTTCCCGGCAATGATGCACGAACGGTCCGTTCTCCCCCAGGATTTCCTGTCAAGAACAACCGGATGAGAGTACGGGTTCCACTTCTCGTTGTTTCTGTTGTTTCAGCGTTTTCCCCGCCTCCTGATTCTTCCGCAGTGGTTGCGAAGATTCAAATTGAAGGGAATCGCATTACTAAGGATTACGTGATAAGGCGGGAGATTCAGCATCCTGTGGGAGCTCCCTTTGACTCAACCATAGCGGCGGAAGATCGAAACAGGATCGATAATCTGGAGATTTTCAGCCAGGTCTCTTTTTCAAAGGTACCAAACGATGACCGGTCCGAAATGATCATTTATCACGTGGAGGAGGCGTGGCGGGTTTTTCCCGCTCCCGTGATCATATTCCAGGAAGAGAAAGGATGGTCTTTTGGTGGCGCCGTGATGATCAAGAATTTTCGGGGAAGGAACGAAGTACTTCAGGCAGCTGCAGCTACCGGTGGGGAAGCGTTCGGGACGATTCAATTCCAGAACCCCTGGATAACCGGCGACCATGTTTCACTGCAAGCCCACGCATATTTCACTTCGTATGAGCATCCTTTCCTGGGGTTCACCTACCGGGAGCGCGATGGAGAAGTAACCTTCGGGCGCTATTTCGGCTACGATTGGAAATTGTGGATAACGGGAAGCGTAGAGCAGAGATTGGCAGATTACAGCGATCGCGGCACGGAAGATCTCAAACACCAATATTTCCAGACAAAAATCAAGGTGATTTACGACACACGCGACCTGTACATCGATCCTTCACGCGGCATGGTCATTTACAACGAATGGCGACCAGAAATCGGGTTGAACAGAACCTCTCCCCATAATGCTTATTGGGACAGCCGGGTCAGTCTCTACCGGACGGTAGTTAAAGGAAGAAGAAAGTGGGTAGCGGGCGGATCTCTGTTTTTCCACAAGTATTTTGGGGTCTCCATCCCCTACAAAATCATGATGGCAGGGGGATCAAAGTCGATCCGGGGATGGGCCCTGCTGGATTCGGCAATGTACGAAAGGGATCCCGACCGAGCGGGATTGAACGAATACTTCGCTTCCTTTGAGCTCAGACAGACTCTTATCCCGAAGCATCTCATCGGTCCAAGAATGGAATTTGGACTCATTCTGGTCGAATTCGTCGACATGGGTGCCGCTGACGACATGTTTTCCAGAATGTTGAACAAAAGTCCCCTCGCGGGTGTGGGTATCGGAATGCGAATGTTCGTCCCGGGTGCATTTCTTCTCAGAGTTGATTTTGGCCTTGGATTCCACAATGGAAAGTGGCAATCTGGCCAATGGCACGTGGATATGGGACACAAATTCTGATCTGTGAAAAAGGGGTGAATCGAAAAGATGACACCATCCGATCAACTTGATAATCTCGTAGACAGGTTTTACGACGATTATTTCGAATTCAACCCAACGTTGGGACGAGAGGCGGGCCTGGCGGAATATCTGGGGAAGGCCCCTGACCTGGGTTATGAAAATATCATGGGTTTCCTGAAACGCCTCCGTTTCTATGGAATCGAGGCGGAGAGGCTTGGAAGAGGTAACCGCCTTTCTCTCCAGGATCAAGCGGATCTAAGGCAACTGGATGTGAGGGTTGGCTATGAACTATTCGAGATCCAGCAACTGAAATGGTGGGCCAACGATCCTCTCGCTTATGGGAGACATCTGGACTTAAGCCACTATCTGAAAAGGAGCTACGCCTCGCTCACAACCAGGGCTCGGCACACTCTCAGTCACCTGAAACGGATACCTCACCTCCTGGAGCAGCAACGGTTCAACCTGGGCCCCGTGCAGCCAAGAATCAATCTCACCACCACAATGGAAGCGTTCCAGGGATACCGAGATTTCTACGCCAGGCATGTGAAGTACGCCTTCAGAAATGTTCGCGATGCCAGGCTGCAACAAGACTTGCAGGAGGCTGTGACTGAAGCGACGAAGGGATTCGACAAGTCTATTTCTTACATGAAAGAAAAATTGCTTCCCAGCGCAACGGGGAGTTTCGCCATCGGTCGGTTCAACTTTATTGACATGCTGAGACTCGGGGAAATGGTAGATATGGAACTCGATGTTCTTCTTAGAATTGGGGAGACAGACCTGGAAAGAAACAGGGACCGATTTGAGGCCGTTGCGGCAGACTATATGCCTGGTGAATCCCCGAGGGATGCCATGCTGACCATCGCCAGGAATCATCCCACATCTGAGTCACTGATCGAGAAGACTGGCGACATTCTTGAGGACATGCGCGAGTTCATCGTGGAAAACGATATTGTCACCATCCCTTCCGAGAATCGTATCCGGGTTGAAGAGACACCCGGTTTCATGAGATGGGCCTTTGCCATCTGTGACACTCCCGGTCCGTTTGAGAAGAAAGCTACCGAGTCGTTCTTTTACGTGACGAACGTTAATCCTCAGTGGTCAGAGAAGGAAAAGGAGGAGTGGTTAACCAAATTTGACTATGCAACGTTAGAGGCCGTATCCATTCATGAGGCCTATCCCGGACACTTTGTCCACTTCCTGCACACCCTAAGGGCACCTTCAAAAGTGTCCAAGCTCTCGGGGGCCTATTCATTCTGGGAAGGGTGGGCTCACTACGCGGAGGAAATGATGGTGGAGGAAGGTTGGCGTGAGGAAGACCCCGAATTCCGATTGGCTCAGTTGTCCGAGGCTCTCATCCGGAACTGCAGATACGTCTGCGCCATCCAGATGCACACTCAAGGTATGACCGTGGAGGAGGCAACCGAGTTTTTCACGAAGAATGCTTACATGGAAAGAACGCCGGCACGGAAGGAAGCAGAGCGTGGAACCTATGATCCTGGCTATCTGAATTACACGCTGGGAAAACTCATGATCTTGAAACTCCGCGATGACTGGAAAAGACAGGAAGGGAACGCCTATTCACCCAAACGGTTTCACGACACGCTGCTCTCCTTTGGTGCCCCGCCAATCCCGCTCGTTAGAAAGCTCATGTTGAAAGAGGACGATGGGGTAATCGTGTAGGATAACCCATCCAATTCGTATTCGATTGCCGAATTCATTCTAAAGGCCCGGACTTACCGGTCCGGCGGAAAACACGCACCCTGTCAAAGCGATTTTCCGACCCTTCTTTCAGTCTTCTTATGTTGTTCCTGTGGGTAAAAACAACAAAAATGGGAACCACCAGTGAAAAGATCTTCAGCGAGGATTCCGGGTTTCCCAGTCCCACACTGGACAGGAAGAATACGGCGATGGGCAGCATGAGGGCGGCGGCAATGGACCCCACCGAGACATATCCAGTGCTGATGAGGGCAATGACGAAGGTGGCCAGGCAGAAGGGGATTGCTGCGGGGAAAAGAGAAATGATCACTCCCATGAACGTTGCCACTCCCTTCCCCCCCCGAAATCCACCAAAGATTGTGTAGGAATGACCGAGGACGGCTGCAGAAGCGGCCATTATCTGCAAGACGGTAACACCTTCCAGGGGCACTCTCCCCACGGCCAGGAGTGGTACAAATGATGTGGCAAACCATCCCTTGAAAACATCCCCGATTCCCACCACGACCGCCGGTTTCCATCCCAGGACTCTCAAAATGTTGGTCATCCCGGCATTCCCACTCCCGTGCTCACGGATGTCAATTTTTCCGATGGTTCTTCCCATTACGATGCTTGTTGGAAAGGAACCTACGAGATAGCTGAGTACGGGAACGGCGAGGAGCCTGATCATCCGACCCACTGGGGATTTCTCGCGGGACGACCGTCCGATTTCACGGAACTTTTTCCTCTATGGGCAGTAGAGTAAGGTGCCACGGCCAGTTCGGGAGCTGTCTGTCTCACCCTCCTTAACCCCACTTAGCTTCCCGAACTGGTTTGTTTTTTTTCAGTAGCTGATCGAAGTTGATTTCTCTCTGGAGCCAACATACCCCCGGAAATAACGGCTTTTAGACCTTGCTCCACTGTTAAATTGGAATCGACAGCATCTTCCTTGGGTACGATGAGCATAAAACCCGAAGTTGGGTTTGGGGTTGTTGAAACAAAAACGTGATAATATTCCTTTCCGTCCGTGTCCGTTGATTCACCCGTGACAAAAGCAATCGTCCAGCTTCCCTCTTTGGGGTAAGGGATCAGGATTGTCTTTTTGAATGCTTTGCTTTGACCACCGCCCAGGGCCTGAGTGAATTGTTTGGTAGCCGAGTAGACCGTATTGGCCACCGGAATCCTCCTGAGGATCATCTCACCGATGTTTATGAGCTTT
>JAZGBI010000104.1 GCA_036476315.1 Candidatus Neomarinimicrobiota bacterium
CTAACCTGAACTATTCAATAGCCACATCCCGACTTGATCGGGACAGGAAGAACACAGAATATATCAATTTGATATTAAAAAACTTATAATGATTCAATTCAAATCTATTTATGAGGGTATTTTAGACACGTTATCGTTCTCTAAACCTATGTTAATTATACTTCTCTGTGACCTTTCCGCTTGCTCCCTCCTCCTCGGGAGGGCGGGCAGGTGTGGCTTCGTGGTGAATCTCAAGATCCTGTGGATAATTCAGGCTAAACTCACTGAAAGGGAGCTACTACGACCGGTCTGGGAAAATCCAGCGACAGTTCAGGCACCTCTGGCGCACAGGCGTCTATGTTTTCCTCTATTGTGTCAACGAAGATGTTCCCCAATGGCATAATCAAGGATGGGGAATATTCTTCGCAAGTTTGCTTGCAATTAGTTCATTGGGGATCTAACTTAATTCTACGCGCTTTTTTACATTGCATCAAGAGTTCCCCCGATGAAATGGAGGGGACGGCAACCGAACGAGGAGACGTTACGGTGCCTTGGCCTTTCGTGAGGTCAGATGTGCGGTAAAACGCCGAAAAAAGTCTCTGTTATTGTAATCGCCTCCTTCTTTGGGCGGTTTTTTTTATGCAAAGGATTCAGGTGGATTGGGCAACATTTTGGGAGTTGATTGACGACAAAAGGGTTTGTAAATTAAATGCGATTAAATTAGTCCTATTTATGGGATTTGGTAAAGCAGTTGATTTCAGAGAGGTTGACAATAGATATATTGTCGGGTAGGTGACGGGGACTAAGACATGAATTGCCTGAATTGGTGTACCGTGATTTCAGGGCATAGGAGTTTGGTTCGACTGGGATATCAGTGACAATAATGAGTTCGTCAGGGAACTTCTTCTATTTTCCCCAGGTGGTGAATGATTGGACCGCCCGGGTGGTGGCCCTCCAGATAGTTATCTGGACCACGGTAGTCTTGGTGCTTGAGGCGTGGTGGGTCATTCCCTTCTTGGCCGTTGGCTTCTGGCTGAGAGTTGGATGGGGTCCCCGGTACAGTCCCGCTGCAAAGATTGCCACCAGGCTATTGGTCCCACTTCTCGGAAGGGAAAAAAAGCCCATTGCTGGAACTCCCAAGCGTTTCGCTCAGTTGATGGGGGCACTCCTGACATCCGGCGCTGGCCTTCTTATTCTGGTGGATTCTCTTCTGTGGGCCAGGGCTCTGTTGTCTGTACTGGTCGTTTTTGCTTTTCTTGAGGCGTTTGTTGGATTCTGTGCTGGGTGTGCCATCTACCGATTCCTGGCTAAGGCAGGTTTGTTTCCGGCGGAAATCTGTGTGAACTGTGTTCTGGAAAAAGATCACATTCATGGCGAAGTCTAGGCACAGGGGGAATTGGGAGACCCCGGCGGAGGGGGCTCGCGATATATTCTCCCTCATTGGAGATACCCCGATGATTCCCCTGACCCTTTTTCAGAAGGACTATCCCGGGAGTCGGGTCTTCGGAAAGGCGGAATTTATGAATCCCGGTGGTTCATTGAAGGACAGGCCCGTAGCAAGAATGCTCCAGCAGGCGGTTAAACGGGGTGAGCTGGCGAATGGCAAAACGATTCTCGACTCCACATCGGGTAATGCCGGCATCGCCTATGCCATGTTTGGTAAGGCCCTTGGTTTCAGGGTGGAACTGGTTATTCCTGGCAATGCCGGCAGGGAGCGGTTGGTGAGAATAAGGGCCCACGGGGCGAGGATCGTAACCACTGATCCTCTGGAAGGGTACGACGAGGCCCTGAGGGAGGTGCACCATCGCCACCGTAAGGCCTCTGAGAAATACTTTCTGGCAGATCAGTACGCCAATGATGACAACTGGCTGGCCCATTATGAGACGACAGCGGAAGAGATTTTGTACCAGGTGCCCGATTTGACATATTTTGTAGGGGGCATCGGAACGGGAGGCTCCATCACCGGTATTGGGAGACGATTGAAAGAAAAGGATAAGACGACTATGGTGATCTCTGTAAGACCCGAACGATTTCCTGGGATCGAGGGACTGAAACCCCTGGGTGATCCCGATGACATTATTCCCGACATTCTCGATGAGACGGTCATCGATCATACGATGGAGGTTACGTCGGATGAAGCCCAGAGGTACTGTCACGGTCTGGCCCTGGAAGGTCTTTTCGTTGGTCAATCCTCAGGAGCCTATCTGGCCGCCGTGGAGAAGGTCTTGGCCGATGATCACAAGGCTTGTATCGTTACCTTGCTCAACGATACAGGGGAAAGATATCTCACCACCGGGCTATGGCAGGAAGAAGAGATGGCATGGATGAATTGACAAGAGTCAAGGATGAGGTGTTAATGTCGGTGAGTAAGCATGCATTGGCTGCCTATCCGGAAGAATGCTGCGGATTTCTCTATGGATACGAGAAGGAAGGTCATGGCCAGGTATGGATATCAAGGCCTGCGAATAACGGCTATGTCCATTTACGAACGAGAAGATACAGGATTTCCCCGGCAGACTATATGGAGGGGGAAAGATTTGCCGATGAATCGGGATTGAACCTGTCGGGCGTCTATCACTCCCATCCCGATCATCCTGCCGTTCCCTCTCAGTACGATGAGGAGTGGGCGGTCCCCGGTCTTGTCTACCTCATCGTCGGTATTGAGGGAGCCAAGGTGACTGACTTTCGGTGGTGGGAACTTTCAGCTGACGGTTCGAAATTGGTGGAGGTGAGGTCCCTTAAGGAAAGAGTAGAGGAGGAACATCCATGAACGTGACCGTGAGAATTCCATCGCCTCTTCGCCGATTTACGGAAAGCGAGGCCACCGTTCGTGTATCGGCGAAGACGGTAAAAGATGCCCTGGCGGCTGTTATCTCCCGTCACCAGGAACTCGGCTCCCAGCTCTACGGTGATGACGGTAACCTGAGGAGATTTGTCAATGTATATATAGGACGGAATGATATCCGACAACTAAAGGGCATGCATACTGCCTTGAGCGATGGGGATGAGGTGATGATCATACCTTCCATCGCCGGTGGTAAGAATAACGGAACCCCCTTTGACCGCCATGAATATCTTCGGTACAGCCGTCATTTTTCCCTTCCGGAAATCGGGTTGGAGGGTCAACGAAAGCTCAAGGACTCCGCGGTTCTGGTGGTGGGAGCCGGAGGTCTCGGAAGCCCCGTATCGCTCTACCTTGCCGCCGCCGGCGTAGGGCGAATCGGTCTGGTGGACTTTGATGTGGTGGATCTTCCCAACCTGCAGCGGCAGATTCTTTATTCGTCAGAAGACGTGGGACAACCGAAGGTGCAAAGGGCAAAGGAGCGACTCGAAGGTCTCAATCCCCGAATTCATGTGGAAACATACGAAGAACCTTTGTCCTCTTCCAACGCCATGGGGATAGCCGGCGGTTACGACATCATCATCGACGGGACAGACAATTTTCCAACCCGATACCTCGTGAATGATATTTCCGTTTTCCTGGGTAAGCCAAACGTTTACGGCTCAATCTTCAGGTTTGACGGACAGGTTTCTCTCTTCTACGCAAAAGAGGGGCCGTGCTACCGGTGTCTCTTTTCGGACCCTCCACCTCCGGGACTGGTGCCCTCATGTGCTGAAGGAGGAGTTCTGGGAGTTCTCCCCGGAATTGTCGGTTCTTTGCAGGCAGCCGAGGCCATCAAGTGGATCACCGGTGCGGGGGAACCGTTGATCGGTCGCCTGCTGCTCTTTGACGCTCTCTCCATGACGTTCAGGGAGGTGAAGCTGCAGAAAAATGAAGACTGCGTCGTGTGCGGAAGGTCGCCCACCGTCACGGAGCCCATCGATTACGAGGGATTCTGCGATGTTTCAGGGACAGGCGAAAAGGTGACCGTCCCGGAAATTGATGTCCAGAAGGTGAAGGAAAAGCTTGACAGTGGAGAAAAGGTCACTATCCTGGACGTACGGGAACCATGGGAACAGGAAATTGCCTGCCTCGACGGTGCTCTGTTCATCCCGATGAACTCCGTACCCTCTCGCCTTGAAGACCTGGATCCGTCCAGAGAGATTGTTGTCCATTGTCATACGGGACAGCGATCCGCCACCGTAACGGAATTTCTTATGAACCGGGGATACACCCGGGTTAAGAATATGGCAGGTGGCATCAAAGCCTGGACACTTCAGGTGGACCCCACCCTGATGTCGTACTAGCGGGTATTACTAACCTGAATTATCCGCAGGATCTTGAGATCCACATGATCTTCCAAAGGATCTTGAGATGAGATTTGCCGTGTGAAATAGTCTAGTCGCATTTCACGGGGTGAACCACTGAGGCACCCCGATTAAATAGCTTCGCATTTAACGGGACCGCCGCCTTTGGCGGGACAGGCAGGCCGAGGAGACAGACAATCATTATAAATATGAAATTAGGAACAGAATGCACGATAAGAATACAAACATAAAAATTTGAAATGAAATGGTATTAAGGTGTCATATATCAAATGTTTAGACTCCGTGAAATTCCCGCCTGACCAGCATGTCGGGCAGGTGTGGATGAATAGATCAGCCTAACGTCTCTTGTCCTTACGCCTCAGCCAAATGAGGGAAAAAGGCAATCCTATTGCGATGAAAGCGAGATCAACCAGTGACTTTTCCCATTCAAACACAGCTCTAATCATGAGGAGGGTGAGAATACCCGCAAGGTAGAGGCCGGGAAGAATTGGATACAGTGGCATGCGATAGACGTCTTGACCACCGGCTTCATTTTTCCGAAGTCTGAAAAGGGCAAGCGTTGTAAAGGTATAGAATATGAGAATAGCGAAAACCATACCGCCGACAATTGTTTCGAATGTACCCCTTATCAGCACGATGCAAGATCCCCAGATACAGTGGGCTAGGATCGCGCGCGACGGCGTTCGAAACCTTGGGTGGATAAAATTGAGCCACTTAAAAAAGAGGCCGTCCTTCGCCATGGCATAGTAGGCTCTAGTGGCCGTCATCATGGTCCCATTAATGCTCCCTGTGGTCGATATCATAGCCAGAAGGGCGATAAAACCCGCGCCGGTGGATCCAATTAGCTTGGTTGCTGTATCAGAGGCGACGATGGTGCTCTCCCGCATGCCCGCCATACCGAGAGTTTGGTGATAGATCATATTCGTCAATGCGTAAACAACAATTATGGTGCCAATGCCTATGAACATGCTCAGTGGAACGACTCGCCTTGGGTTCTTCATTTCTCCTGCCACGTACCCTACGCGGTCCCAACCAATGTAAGTGAAGACAATTAGCATGAGCGCGGCAACGGTATTTCCAACCGGACTGAGAGTGCTGGTAACCGGTGCGCTGGTAGAAAGCAGGTTTTCATGACCTCGTATTAGAATCAATCCAAATAGCACCAGGGTGATAAGGCCGCCGATCTTCACCACGGTCGAAGTTTTCTGATAGATGCTCGCCCATTGGACTCCAATATAGTTAACTGCGCCAAGCAGCATAATGACCGAGATGGCCACAGCAGTGTGGGCGAAGCTGTTTAATTGTACAAAATAGCCAAGATAGTCTGCGGTAATGATTGCGAGGCCGGCAGCCGGGCTTGTCCTTATGATGAAAAGCTGCGCCCATCCGAACATAAAGCCGGCAAAAGGTCCGAAGCATCGGCTTATGTATATGTATTCCCCGCCAGTGTTGGGCAACCGGCTTCCCAACTCACCATAAATCAAGCCGCCCAGGAAAACAAAAAGGCCCACCAGTATCCAAAGAGCAATGATGTTATAGAAGGATTCAAGATAGCCGGCAATAATTTGTGGTGTTGAGTAAATACCCGCACCAATGGTAATGCCGATCAATATGGCTACGCCGTCAAAAGCGCCAAGGGTTTTTCGGAGAGTAACCCGTTCCGGCTTGATCTCGCTATTCTCTTTTACCTTCAAACTGCTCAACCACTGCTGATCCTACCGCGTCACCCCAGACGTTTACCGCAGTGCGGCATCGATCCAGGAACCAGTCAATGACGAGAATCAACGAGATACCTTCAATGGGTAGATTCACTGCTTGGAGAACGATCACCATCGTAACCAGGCCTGCTTCAGGGATCCCAGCTGCACCGATGGCAGCCAAAGTAGCCGTCAGGAATATGACGACCATGTGGGCAGGTCCAAGGTCAATGCCATAGATTTGCGCAATGAAGATGGCGGCGACGGCTTCGTAAAGAGCTGTTCCGTCCATGTTGATCGTGGCACCTAAAGGTAGGACGAAACTGGCAGTCCGTTCGGAGACTTTATTCTTTTTTGTTACGCATTCCATTGTCAGTGGAAGAGTGGCTGCGCTGGAAGCCGTGGAAAATGCAGTGGAGATGGCAGTTGCCATATTGACCACATAGGTCCAAATGCGCTGCTTACCCAGGAAGAATAGAATGAGTGGCAGAGTGATGATGCCATGAATAAGAAGTCCCGTAGTAACCGCAAGCGCATATTTGCCCAGCCTAGCCAATTCGGGTAGAAAGCCGATAAATCCACCGGCATCGCCAAGTCTTCCGGCTATTAAGGCTCCGATTCCAACAGGGGCAGTCAACATCAACAGGTGAACGATTCGCATGATGGCAGCGTTGAGGCCCTGGAAGAACGTGATGAGGGGGCGACCCGGTTCACCCAGTGTTGTCAAAACAGCACCAAAGATCAGTGAGAATATGATGAGAGGTAAAATATCATTGTTTGCCATGGCCCGGAAAAGGTTGCGTGGGACCAGGCCCACTACGACATCACGGAGTACCACACCAATTGATTGTGACTTCCCTTTTACCCGCTGAGCGACTGCGAGATCAACACGAACGCCTTTCCCGTGGGAATCCGGGATGACCGATTTACCCCGGGGATCGATCCAGCCTGCCACTGTAAGGCTGGATTCCGATGGAGTATTCTCTTTCGTCACAGTCCCGCGAATATTGTTCTGATCCGGCAAGATAACCATGTAACGGTCGTCGTAAGACCGCTGAAAGATTGAGTCCTCCAGGATAATTGTGTTTTCTTGAATAGAGTAGCGGGTTCCTTCTAGAAGTTCCCCACCGCGCAGTGCGATACGTTCTTGTTCTGTGTCAGCTCGACCGGGTTTGATGACATTCACAAGTGCTATACCGACGATGACCGACAGAGCGGTCGTGATCATATAGTAGGTGATCGTTCTGCCTCCAATGCCACCGAGCCGTCGAACATCCCCAAGCTGAGTAATGCCCACAACCATAGAAGCCATGACCAGTGGCACGACCAGCATTAGCAGTGCCTTGATAAACACATCGCCTATGAATTTGATTGATCTGCCCGCCTCAGGCCATAAGCCACCCACCGCAATGCCGGCAATAATCCCAAACAGAATAGAAAAAAGCAGAAAGTTTGAAGATTTACTGTTTGTCAAACTGCACCCTGTCCAATTCGATACTCCTGAGGACTATGGAGATGAGAATCTGCCGGTGGAGTTTCAATTTCATGGGATGTGGAATTTAGGCCGGGACTCGTGGAATCCCAAACGGAACCGTGGGACTACCCACTTCCTGGTTCAAAAAGACGGGCGATAGCAGGAGCAATATGGGTGAGATTGCGCAAGGACGCCGAAAAAGGGTATCGGTAGTGGGGCGGGCCAATAATCAAGCCGGGGACAGAATTTGTGGTGTGGCGGCGGGTGCTCAGGTCTTCCAGATTGCCGTGATCGGACGTTATGAGGATCAATCCCCGATCTTCGTCCCAGGCGTCAAGAAGACCCCCCAGCACCTGGTCAACGGTTGCCAGCATGGTAGAGGCCGTCTCCATGTTTCGTCTGTGTCCAATGTAATCACTAAGCCAGAACTCAAAAAGGGTAAAGTCGTTCCGTTGAGCCAATGTCGCGAGACGTTCTCCGGCCTCGTGCGGTTCCAGAAGGGGGATGTCTGTGAAGCCCAGGCGGTCCCTCCATGCGCTGCCCGTGAAGTCGGCAGACAGGGCTTCTCCATTCAGGAGATCATCCACAGTTTTCAGAGGGATTCCGGCGCCGAGAACCGCTTGAGCGATGGTCCCCCTGGCTCGGGGGCCAGATGACGTGGTTTCGAAATATTGGGGAGGGAAAGCATTCACGAACGCCACACGGCAACCCCGGTTCACCAGAGTGGTCAGCAAACTCCCACCCTTCAGGAATCTGGCGATATCCGAATTTGGCCTGGGTCCATGATGATATCCAACTATGGCGGGCACATTTTGACCGGTGAGCAGGGCGGCCTGGCCAGTGGCACTCTGGGGCAGCCCGTCTACTCCCAGACACGCATCGAGAGCCTTCAGGGTGGCCCGCCCCGTTTCCAGTTGCCCATGGGAGACAAGTTTCTCTCCGCCAAGGAGGGTTTCTAAATGTGGCATCCTGGCACGGGCCAGGGGATTGATTTTGGGATCATCCGGTCCCAGTCCAACGCCATCGAGGAAGAGTAGGAGGAACTTCATGCAGCAATATAGACCAAAGGTTTACTGACAGCAATATCAGAGTGGATTGTACCATTCTCCATTGGAATCCCCACCCGCTCATCCGCGGACATCTCATGACCTTAGTGGGAGATTCAGGATTGCACCACTGTTATCCCTCAATGCAGCGAGACATTACATTGGCCTCTGTCATCTCAAGATACTCAAATATGGCATAATGGAACGGTGAATTCTATCCCTTCTCTTTTGTGTCTTTCTTTTCCAGACTTAGCGGGCCCGACCCGAAATACATAATGATAATTGCCGCTCCTGCCATGGAAATGTTCTTCATGAACATCGCCATCTGCATTTGGGACATCATCTGGTCCTCTACATCCCAAAAGTCATGCATGACAAATGCCACGATTACAAGAAAGATAAGAAGAAGTGCGGCGCCGATTTTTGCTTTGTAGCCAACTAAGACACTGATTCCGCCGACAATAATCACGATGCCGGAGACTATGACAGCTACTGAGGGAAGCGGTACCCCCTTTGATCCCACCCACATGCTTGCTGACTCGAGACCCATCAAATGTCCCATAAGTCCAGACGTTATGAAGATTAGAGAATAGAGAATGCGACCACTCAATACGGCGTATTGCATAATGATCTCCTTTCGAATTTTGTCTCTGGCCAGATTCTTTGACTATTGACGGCGACAAGTGTACAATCCATCAGTTCAGGGGTTAGTTAACACCAAACGGGACCCAATCAAGAACAGCGTCCATTGTTATTTCTCCCGGGAGAATGCACCCTCCTTAAGGTGAGCAGATTCAAACTGGGGGATAAACTTGTCAAGTACTTCTCGGCTGAGAGAAACAAAGACATGGACCCCGGCTTTCCTGGTTGCAATTAGATCAGCATTCTCCAATATCCGGTAGTGATGGGACATGGCAGGCTTACTGATGTCGAATTCCTGATCAAAATCTCCGCAGCTCAATTCTTCTTTTTCCAACAGAAGACGAATGATTCTGTAGCGGGTTGGATCGGCCAGTGCCTTGAACACTTTCACCGCCTGTTTTTCAAACTGGCTCATAATAATTACATATTTAACTAATTAGTGAACTATTGAAATATAAGTTCAAACATTCATGAGTGGCAAGATTTTCGTGAGCATGTCAATGGTTCGATTCCGGGCCGGGCGAGGAAGGAACTTCCCGCAACCATATTCAGCAGGGAGTTTTTGCGTCCGAACACGGAACAATCCTTCGGTATTGTCCGGAAGCGAATTCATCAGTAAATTTTGACTGACCGGTCGGTCAGTATGCTTGATTGATTTATGGGCAGAATGAAAAAAGACAAGAAAACTCAGATCGTCGAAGCTGCCATTACCGTTTTTGCCCGTGAGGGATTGGAAAGAGGTAGGATTTCAGACATTGCGGCAGAGGCAGGCATCGGGAAGGGAACCGTGTATGAGTACTTTCGCAGCAAGGATGAAATTTTTTCTGCTATCGAGGTAGCGGTCCTGGGGGAAATGATGAGTCAGATCAATGAGCTGTTGGCCTATGACCGTGTTCCGTCAGAAACCCTGCGGTTGCTAATGGAACAAGGCATTGATGCCATGATCGAGATGGGCGACGCCATATTGATTGTTACGGAATTGTGGGCACAGGGGGCCCGGGGACTCTGGCATGATCGCGGCAAAACGTCCCTGGCAAGAATCTATGGCGAATTCAGAGATCGCATTAAACTCGTTCTCCAGAAAGGGATAGATTCGGGAGAATTCAGAAAGATGAACCTGGATGGCGTGGCAACCTTGCTGATGGCCTTCATGGATGGGCTAGCGTGGCAATATGTGCTATTAAAGGATGAAACGGAATTCAACAAAGCAAGGAATGAAGCGATTCAATCGTTTATGAAAGGAATCGAAAAATGATCTTTCGGGTTCTATCTCTACTCTGTTTGGCCCCCGGATTTCTTCTCCGCGGTCAGAATCCAACGGGTGCGGACATCATTGAGAAAGTGAATGAAATCATGAGTCCCATGAACAGCAAGGGGGTCATGACACAGACGATTGTCACCACCTCCGGGAAAAAGCGAACCTTTGTGTTTGAAATGTACTCGACCAACAGGGGTGAAAAGACATTGATGCGCTATACGAAACCCGCAAGCATAAAGGATCAGGCTTTTCTCATGCTCAATAATGCCGATGATATCTGGTCGTACTTTCCCCGCACAAACCGCATCCGCAAACTCGCTTCCCATGCCAAAAAACAGAAACTGCAGGGGAGTGATTTCACTTATGAGGATATGGGTTCAGGAGATAGCTGGATCCACGAGTTCAAAGCCACCAATCTGGGGAGTGTAGAACTGAACGGTGACTCGTGCTGGAAAGTCCGGCTGGATGGAATTGACGAACAGGACCCGGCTTATGAGAAAATGATGATCTGGGTGAGACAGTACGACCATTATCCTCTCCAGGTTGATTACTACGAGGACGGAGACGTCCCGACGAAATCCCTGTTCATGAAGGATATCCAACAAATCGATGGCATTCCGACAGCCATGCATATGACCATGCATAACCACGGAGACGCTACCCAGACAGAGATGATAACCCTTTCTATTACGTACGGATGGGAACCGCCCCCAGGCTTTTTCTCAGAACGAAATCTCCGCAGGTGATTAGTACATTAGTTGATTAGTTGTTGGGGACAGAGCGTGAAAACAAACGAATAAGAGTGAGGTAAGAGACACCGTGACCAAGACAATCAAGAATTCCCTGGATTTCACCGCACTGGATTGTTGGAAAAAATGTCGCGAAGTGAAGTTGCTATTCTATAATGAAATATTACCAATACTGCCAGAGGAAGAAAAATATAATTTGAGTAGCCAAATTCGCCGGGCAAGTATCGGGATTACGTCGAATATTGCTGAAGGGTATGGTCGCTATCATTATCAAGAATCTATTCAGTACTACAGAATATCAAGAGGTTCACTTTATGAACTTAAGGATCATCTAATATCCTGCATTGACCTTAATTACATTCCAAAAGACCTGTTTGATAGAATGGTGGCGCATCTTGAGGAAGCAATAAAACTTGTAAATGGTTTCATCCGGTATATCGGGAAGAAAAAGGAATCGTCAAATGAGCAAGCTTAAGAGGATCGTTTGGTTGGCTTTTCTTTTTCCAATATACCAATTTCCTAATCAACTAATATCCCAGACCGAATTTTTCGGGTACTATGAATCCGAGATGGACCAGATGCAATCACGGGCCACGGACTACTTTTTCGGCTACAACAAAGTTCGCCTCGACCTTCACGTGTCACCGCTGGAGGAAGTGACCTTTCTTGCAAACGTGAATTATCAACTGTTCCATGGTCAGGAAGAATGGAACCTGTTTGATTTTCTTCCCTCTCATGTGACGGATCAATTAATGAACATTGGATTAGTCGAGTTCCCTTTTTCGCTTCAAGACACTCTCTATCTGGATAATGCCTATCTGAGATTGAGTGCGAAAGCCTTCGACGTAACCGTGGGCAAACAGCAGCTGTCGCTGGGAACGGGCTACGCGTGGAATCCCCTGGACATCTTTAATCGCAAGCAACTTCTCGACCCAACGTATGAACAGACCGGCGTGAATTCCATTCGCCTGGAGATACCGGTAGCGGAACGTCTTCTGGTTGATCTTATTCTATCACCGGGTCATGAGTGGAATTCGTCTGACCGGCTGATGCGGGGCAAAATCGGACTTGGCCGGTTTGACATTATTACCACAGCGGGAATCTATGACTGGAGTCTGACCAAGTTTGACTCCTCCACCTTCCAGCCGGCGCGAGCTAACGAAAAGAGAAGAATGATAGGGGGAGCGGCGGTAGGGGAGCTGTTCAAGTGGGGAGTCTGGGGCGAAGGGGGTTGGATTTCCGTGGAAAGTGATGAGGAGTTCCTTGAATTCCTTGTTGGGGCGGACCACACGTTCGATTTCTCCACCTACCTTCTGTTGGAATACTACCACAATGGTAACGGTTTTCTCAACCGGGAGAATCTGCGGCTCGAGGATTACCTCAGCTATTTCAGCGGTGAGGCACACAGTCTAATGCAGGACTATGTTTTCCTGTTCGTGAATCATCCGGTAACCGATCTGTTGACTCTGGGAATGTTTGGCATCGCGAATCTAAATGACGAAAGCGCCGTGATTAACCCGCAACTGGAATACAGCCTTTTTGAAGACGTTGTTCTGAGTCTTCTTCTAAGCACCTCCCGGGGCCATGACGATTCCGAGTTTGGAGTCCAGGATTGGGGAGTCAGATTAAGGGTGAGGGCCTATTTCTGACGGCACAGTGTGGAGGGCCAAGGAATTGATAATTGACTATTGAAATCTGGAGAAATGGAGAAGTGGAGGAATGGAGAGATGGAGAACATTGACTATTGACAATTGATTATTGAAATCTGGAGAAATGGAGAAGTGGAGGAATGGAGAGATGGAGAAAGTGATGCGTAATTCGTGACTGCCATCTGGTTACTGGTTCACTGGTTACTTGATCCTTGATACCTGATCCTTGCTACTTGATCCTTGACACTTGTTACTTGACACTTGATCCTTGATCTTTGGTTATTGACTAGTGAGTACCTACGTCCTAATGAAGATTCTGGAATCGTCCCCCGGACGGTACGACGTGGGTATTCGCCTCATGACTCTGGGGAGGTTGGACCGGGCTTATGACCGGTTGGTGTCAAACGTCAAGAGTGGACAGCATGTTCTCGACATCGGCTGTGGAACGGGCGCGCTGTCTTTGAGAGCTGCAAAGAAGGGGGCGAAGGTCAAAGGAATTGATATCAATCCCCAAATGCTGGGAATTGCCCAGGAGAGGGTAGACGATGCGGAGTTTTCTCAGATTGTGAACCTTGTGGAAATGGGCGTTGCGGAGCTGGGAAAAGAGAAAGCCGAAAACTACGACGTCGTCATGAGCGGCCTCTGTTTTTCTGAATTGAGTGAGGATGAGGCACTCTATACTCTCAAAGAAATAAGAAGAATCCTGAAGCCCGGCGGAATTTTCCTTATCGCTGACGAATCAAGGCCGGAGGGCTTTCTTGCAAGACTATTGATCAGGCTGGTGAGGTTTCCTCTCGTGGTGATCACTTATCTTGTGACACAGGCAACGACTCGTGCGGTCAAAAACCTTCAGGACAAGGTGACGGCAGCAGGTTTCCAGGTGAAGTCCGCAAGGTACAACAGCACAAGAAGTTTTCTGGAACTTGTGGCCAGGAATCCGGGAAATTCTCCAACGTGACTCATCTAAACTTTCTTCTGCTAAATATTGCCGAGACTTTTCTCAGGGTGCTACCCATTGGGTGCAAAACGGGTTTGATTCAAATTGGGAATCCGGACAGAAACTCGCCTGTGCTTTTGACCTGCAATTTTCATCTGACGGTGGAACGTGCAAAAAGGGCTCTGAAAGGAACAGACTCCTTTCTTCTCGTGGCAAACAGTGGAGGGATCAATGTCTGGTGTGCCGCAACCGGCGGAATGCTCACCAATCACGACATCATTTCCGTTTTGAAAACCAGCGGTATTGAGGATCTCGTAGATCACAGAGAATTGATCCTGCCCCAACTGGCCGCCACGGGGATTGATGGCAGGGCGATCCGTCAAAAGACTAAATGGAAGGTAATCTGGGGGCCGGTGGATGTTAAAGATGTCCCCGCCTTTTTGAAAGACAACTTGAACAAACCACCGGCGATGAAGGAAGTCAAGTTTCCCCTGAGTCGACGCGTGGAGATGGCCATAGCTTGGGCCTTTCCCATATCGGTGGTCTTCAGCCTGATCCTGCTTTTCTTCTGGACTGAAGCCATTGTGCCTGTCATTCTCATAATCTGGGTGTTATCATTTTTGATCTTCGTCACTTTCCCCTGGTACAGGAGATGGCTACAGCCAAAGACGAAGAGACTTGGGTTTGTCTTTTTTGATTTTGGACGCGGGGGTATTCAATTGATCCTTTTGGGTATCTTGATCGTTGCTCTCGCTGGCATAGGGCATGCGACGGGACATCTTTCCTGGCCTTTTGTTCTTCGCTGGGGAACGCTGCTTGCTGTTGTGGTTCTCATGCTGAGCATTGATTTAATGGGGAGCACGCCTCTTTACAAAAGCGGGTTGCATAAGGACAGACTGTTGGATGTGGTGATCGATGAGAACAAGTGCAAAGGAGCCGGTTTCTGCGAACAGGTATGTCCCAGGAACTGCTATGACGTGGATATGGAGAAGCGCCTCGCCACCAGGCCGAGGGGAGACCTCTGCGTCCAGTGCGGAGCGTGCATTGTTCAGTGTCCATTCGACGCCCTGTTCTTTGAGAGTCCGGATGGAGAAGTCATCCTTCCGGATGCCGTCAGGAAATTCAAGCTGAACATGATGGGAAAGCGATTGGTAAACGTAGGGGAGAGGTAAAACCATGAGAGAAAAACTGCTGGTCAGACTTGCCCATGGAGCGGTCTACAGGACCAGATGGATGATCATCGGAGTAGTGATTTTGACAATTCTATTCGGAGCACTGGGGAGTCGTATTGAGATTACTCCCAAGTGGTCTGACATGCTTCCCAGGGGGGACAAAAGGACCGTAGAATTCGATCGGATCCTGGAGGAATTCATTTCGGCATCCAGCATCGTGATCGTGGTCCAGGGTGAGGAAGAAAGAATCAAAGCATTTGCCGATTCCCTTGCCCCAAGATTGCTGGAGCCCCTTGCCGTGCCTGGGAGCGAATCAGAGAAAAGACTTTTCGTTCGCAGGGTTGATTACAAGCAGGAGGTTGATTTTATCAAAGAACGCGGATTCATGCTCATGAAGGCCAGCGAACTGGCAAACATGAAAGATCTGTTTGAAGACGCCAGCCTGGCTCCCCTCCTGACCCACATAAACAACAGTTTTGAACGGGAATACTTTGAGACCGAGGAATCGTTGAGTACCCGGGAAAAGGAAGACGGAGCCTTTATGTTTCTTGACGGGATCGAATCCTGGCTCCGGGTGATGGAGCGCTATCTCCGCGGTGAGAAAGTTTCTCCCGAGGAATCACACAGAGCTGCAGATAACCTTCTGATGGGGGACCCCTTTTTCATTTCCTATGACAGGAAAGCTCTCATTCTGAATGCTATCCCCAATTTCAATTTGATGGACATCGATCTCATGGTGAAAGGAACGGACGCCGTGCAAGCCGTGATGGACGAGACTTTGAAAGGTTTTCCTGGAGTTCGAGCCGGACTCACCGGGACCATTCCCCTGGGACGCGACGAAATGGTATACAGCATGCAGGGGCTCGAGTACACCTCCCTTCTCGCCCTCCTATCCATCGGTGTTCTGTTAATGCTCTCTTTCCGCATGTGGGTCGCGCCCCTGTTGGCCCTGGTGAATCTCGTGGTGGGGCTGATCTGGGCAATGGGGGTTGTGGCTCTGTTTGTCCCCGTATTGAATATCATGACCGCTATGTTCGTGGTGGTATTATTGGGATTGGGCATCGATTTTTCCATCCACATTATTGCCGGCTGTACCGAAATGATGGCTCTGGGCCACCCATTGGACAAGGCGATAAGGGAGGGTTTGCTGAAGACGGGCAAGGGGGTGATGACGGGCGCTGTCACGACAGCCTGTGCCTTCCTGGCTTTGATGATTGGTCAGTCGAGAGCTTTGAGTGAGATGGGCCTGGTCACAGGGGTTGGACTGCTGGCAGTTTGCGTCTCCAGCCTAACCTTATTACCCTCTTTACTCGTGATCCGCGAACGGATAAAGCAGAAACGGCAGCGAAGAGTTGAACCCCGGGATATTTCTTTTGTTTTTCTGGGCCGCATGAGTACGGTTTTAAAAAGGAATTATCCATTCACCATTGCGGGAGCGACCGTGGTGACAATTCTGTTAGTATGGTCAGCCATCAAGATCACGTTCGACCATAACTACATGAATATAGAGGTGGAAGGAATACCAAGTATCACGCTGCAGGATACCGTTCTGGAGAAGTTTGACCTGAGTATGGACTTTGCCTACCTGGTGGCAGAGGGAGTGGAGGAATCACGCACCCTTGCGGAGGAGGCAAAAAACTACGCTTCCGTGGCCATGGTGGAAGATATTTCACTGTATCTCCCTTCCATTGAAGATCAGACGGCAAGAAGACCTCACATCGACGATATACACAGAAGGATGAATGACTCCCGAATCATCGATCTTCGGAGGAAAGAGATGGCGGCATTCCAGAAGGAATTAGGTCGCCTTCGGGACAATATCGTGGAGTTACAGGACATGTCCATTCTCGGTGGCCACGACAAGGTCTATCTCAAGACAGGCCGAATGGTTGGGGTCATTCCGGAGGAAGAGGATGTCTCCCTCATGGCCCTTCAGAGGACCCTGGCTAGGGAAAAGGCTGACATAACCGAAGGGTCGCTTTCCCAGTTTGTTGACTACTTTGCTGCCAATGTATCCGATCCGGAACGGTTAAACGCCTTTCAGGATGATTTTGGCGGGTATTTCAAGAAGAGTGTTCTGGGCATGGCAAACAGAGAGGCTATTTCACTTGAAATGTTGCCGCCGTCGATTGTTGACCGGTATGCTAATGATGACAGAACCCTATTCCTGGTGACCGTACTTCCCGGGGACAATATCTGGCAGGATGCGCGCTTTCTCGAGCGATTCACTGACGATCTGGACAAGATAAGTGAGCGGGCAACGGGATTTCCTCCTGTTTTCCGGGCGCTCATCGAAATTATCGGAAGAGACGGCCGCAATGCGGCCATGTTGACCCTGATTGTGGTATTCCTCTTATTGTGGATCGATTTCCGTCATCCCGGCCATGCCCTCATGGCGATGATTCCCCTTGGAGCGGGGATGATCTGGATGGTAGGGGTGATGCAGCTTGTTGGAGATCAACTGGATGTCATGAATGTCATGGCCATTCCCATGATCCTCGGTATTGGCATCGATGATGGGGTGCACATTGTGCACCGATGGAAACGGGAAGGCGTGAATTCGGAAAGAACTGTTTTCGCAAGCACCGGGAAAGCGATCCTGTTAACTTCTCTCACCACGATGCTGGCCTTCGGCTCACTGGTGTTTTCTATCTGGCGAGGCTACGGCAGTCTCGGAATAGCCCTCCTTATTGGAGTGGGAACCTGTTTTCTGACTACAGTCATCATTCTTCCCGGAATTTTGGGGTGGATTGAAAAGTAGTCCCTCTTAATTCTGTTGACATTCTCCTCGCCGTAGTGGTATCATGTCGGACAATTTTTTTGAAGCTCATGAACGTCAATAAGTCATTTATTTTCCATCTTGTTTTCATTGTTCTCCTGGGACTTCTGGGGGGTTGTTCCCAGAAGAAGGGGAACAGGGGAGTGGTGGTGTCCGTCCACCCGATCGCCTCCCAAATTGGTCTGGAAGTTCTCAAGGAAGGCGGCAATGCCGTCGATGCGGCGGTGGCCACTGGCCTCGCTCTGGGGGTTGTGAATCAATTCAGCTCCGGAATCGGCGGAGGTGGTTTTATGGTTATCCGGACGGTCGACGGAACGATCTATGCGGTAGACGGGAGGGAGAAGGCACCGGCTGCAGCGACCCGAGATATGTACGTGGAGGACGGAGAGGTCAACACGGCTCTCAGCCGCAACGGGCCCCTTGCTGTCGCCGTTCCGGGAATTCTGGCCGCCTATGAAAAGGCCCTGGAGCTCGCCGGAACGCAGCCCCTTTCGGAATTGATTCGCCCGTCTGTCCAGGTGGCCGAAAATGGGTTCCTGTTGGATACCTCATATGTTTCCCATTACCGGGGGACCATTGAGGAGCTCAGAAAGGATCCGGCCTCGAGCGCCACCTACTTCCATCCTGATGGGTCGCCCCTCAAAGAAGGGGATATTTTCAATCAGAGGGACCTGGCGGAGACGTATCGCCGCATTGGTGAGGAGGGAACTGACTACTTCTATCGAGGTGATTTTGCGAGGAAACTGGCAGCGTACATGGCAGAGAACGGCGGTCTCCTCACATTTTCGGATATGGCTTCCTACGAAGCAGTGGCCCGGGAGCCTGTTATCAGCCGCTACAGAAATTTTGAAATCATCGGCATGGGTCCTCCCAATTCCGGTGGGGTTCATCTGGCGCAGCTCCTGAATATGACCGAAATCTCCGGCATTTTGGATGGAAGATCCCCGTGGGATGAGAAAAGTATTTTCTTTGTATCCCGCTTCATGGCGAAAGCATTTGAGGACCGGGCCGAGCATCTCGGTGATATCGATTTCTACCCTGTCCCCATTGCACAGCTTACGAGCCGGTCCTACGCGGATTCTGTTGTATCGGAAATCATGGTTCAAGAACAGTTAGCCGGTGGGCACCTGGTGGGTTCTCTGGAGGCTGGACACACCACGAACTTCTGCGTCATCGATCCGTGGGGAAATGCCGTTGCCGTGAATCAAACCGTGAATCTCACCTACGGAGCCAAGGTGACCGTACCGGGAACCGGCGTTGTTCTGAATTGCGAAATGGACGATTTCAGTGCTCGACCCGGTGTTCCTAACTATTTCGGACTGCTGGGAAGCGAAGCCAACGCCATCGAACCGGGGAAGCGACCCCTCTCCAGCATGTCTCCCACCATCGTTGTCAATGGAGACAGGCCGGTCATGATCCTGGGTGGGGCCGGAGGGCCGAGGATCATCACCGCTATTTTACAGGTGATGATCAATTATCTCGATTTCAAGATGAGCCTGGCCCAGGCTCTGGGCCACCCGCGCTTCCACCACCAATTCATACCGGAGACTCTCTTTATGGAGGAGATGATGGTCCATCCGTTCCGGGAGGGTCAGGAACAACGGGGCCAGAAGGTTGCCTTGAGGAAAAGCCTGGGAAGAATTCAGGCCATTGCGTGGTCTGAGGAAGAGAAGGAATATGTTGGCGTTTCTGACCCAAGATCTGGGAATGGGAGCGTTGCGTACATCCGATAGATCCCCTCTTTGCCGCGTGATGGACATCATATCTTTAAGTCCCTGTGACACGATAACTTGAATTTTGGCCGAACTGGGGGAAATATGTCGCTAATGAGAATCCTGCCCGCCCTCCTTTTTTCCCTGGGGATACTCGTCGCCAGGGAGACGACGCCGGGAAACGTTATTCCGGGGAAGGTTATCTTCAAACTGGCCCCGGGAACCGCTCTCCTGAAAGCGAGGGGAACCGCTACTGCGGTGCCTGAGGTGGATGCCGTACTTTCAAGATACAGCGTTCAGTTTGTGGAGCCCCTGTTTCCTGCCTCTCGGTCCCGTCCACCGGACCTGCCTGACATCAGCCGCATTTACCTGGCAGCTTATGAGACAAATGCCAATCCTTACGCCGTGGCGCAAAGGCTTCAAGAGTCACCACAGGTGATCTATGCTGAACCGGTATTTATCCGAAGGGTTTACGGTGTCCCCGATGATTCTCTCTATTCGTCTCAATGGCACCTGTCCGCGATAATGGCGGCTGATGCCTGGGACATATCTCATGGTGATTCCACCATTATTATTGCCGTCGTGGACAACGGCTTCGATATGGATCATCCGGATCTTGAAGCCAATTATTTCACAAATCCGAATGAAATTCCCGGCAATCAGGTGGATGACGATGGAAACGGCTACGTGGATGACGTTCAGGGATGGGATTTCGGGGAATCCGATAACGATCCGACTCATGGGTCCGAGGAGGCTGCGGGATACTGGGTCCATGGGACACACGTTGCCGGTATAGCCAATGCCGTGACGGATAATCAAGCGGGAGTGGCCGGTGTAGCATGGAATGTCAAGACACTTCCTATCAAGGCCGCCTATGACGATACTCCTGAATTCATTTCTTTTGGTTACAGCGGGATCGTGTACGCCGCGGAACTTGGGGCCCATGTCATCAATTGCAGCTGGGGAGGAACGGGGTACTCCCTGGTGGGGGCTGAGGTTATTGAATATGCCACTGGTTTCGGTTCCCTCATCGTGGGTTCCGCCGGGAACGAGAATGCAAATGAGTTCCATTACCCGTCCGCTTATCAGGAAGTCCTGAGCGTTGCGTCCGTCAGCTCAAGTGACAGGAAGTCCAGTTTCAGCAATTATGGTCTATCGGTGGATGTTTCGGCACCGGGGGAGACTATCCTCTCTACTACTCCGGAAAGTGGGTACGGACATATCGGGGGCACATCAATGTCATCCCCTCTCGTCGCGGGGCTTGCGGCACTCGTCAAGTCCTACTATCCGGATTTGACAGCCAAGGAGCTGGCAGTCCGAGTGGCGGGAACGGTCGAAGGGATAGACAATCTGAATCCCCAGTATGAGGGCCTTATCGGAACCGGGCGTATTAACGCGTTTCAGGCCCTCGATTACGAGGAATCGGAGTTTGTTTCCTTTCCCCCGAAGATCGTCCTGGTAACCAGCGCCGTTACGGATGTTGTCGGGGGTAATGGAGACGGGGTCCTCGATCGTGGAGAAACTGTTTACATTTCCACCACTTACCGGAACTACTCACTGGGAACCACGCAGAGTTATACGGTGACGCTTACCACGGATGATCCTGCCCTCACGGTGGTGGATGATGTTACTTCGCCCCGTTCATTCCCTCCCGATGCGAGGGATACGATAGAGAATGGGCTTAGCTTTTCCGTTTCGGATACGGTCACCCCCCGGCTGACAAGTGTGGTTCTGAACGTGACGGCGGAAGGAGAATTTCACGCCTCCGATACACTCACTGTGACCTTGGGCAGGATGCCCGTCTTGATGGTGGATGACGACTTTGAAAGCTGTTGTGGGGACGTTCATGTTGATGGATTCTACAGGGGCATCCTGGATGAAAACAATCTCCTTTATGGAATTTGGGATCATTCCAAGCAAGGATCACCATCGGGGGAAGCTCTTCTCGGTTTTCCCATGATCATCTGGTTTACGGAGTGGGACTTCCCCAGTCTCGATTCACTGGACCGGGCCGCTTTGAGTTATTATCTGGACAATGGTGGAAACCTCTATATTTCCGGTCAGGATCTCGGATGGGATCTTGCTGATCCTGCACCAGGATTCGAAAATGAGTACAACTTTTCAAATGGAAACTCCAGGCTTTTTTATGAAACGTATCTCCATGCCACCTGGGGCGGGGATGATGCAGGTTCGGAGAATGTAGAAGGTATATGGGGCGATCCCATCAGTAGTGGGCTGGACTTCAATGTGTGGCAGCCGGGAATTGAGACTGATTCCCAGTTCCCCGATTGGTTCACTCCGGATGACCAGGCTGTCTTGATCTTCCAGTACGATAACGGAAAAGGGATGGGGCTCAGGTATGATGGAGATTATCGCCTCGTCTACACGGGAATGGGTTTGGAAGCCTTCGGCAGCGATTATGGCTCCGTGGCTCCGGAGGATATCAATGACACTCAGCGAACGGTTCTGACACGGATTCTCAGCTATCTGAACTTTATTCACCATGATCCCCTTTCGGACACTGAGTCCACGGAGACGGATTTTGATATTGCAGTGGAGGTGACGGGGGAAATTTCCGATCTTGAAAAGGTCGCTCTTTTCTATAAGACAGACGATATGACTGATTATAGTTCCTCGGACATGGAAGGGAGTGACGGTCAATTTACCGGTACAATCCCGGCACCCAATGAAGCCACCACTGTGCGGTACTATGTCGAAACGGATCATCCTTACTACACCTGGACAAATCCCGTGGGGGTGCCCGAAAATGTATTCCAATTCTATGCCGGCCCCGATACCGTACCACCGCAATTTGTCTTTGTCTCTGAGCTGGAAAACCGCATCGACCGGTCCGGTACAGACGAGGTAACGGCATTTGCTACGGACAACATCGGGATTGGCGAGGCAGTCCTGACATACACTCTTTCTACTGACAGGAATGATACGCTTTACGCCCCCATGGCGTTTGACGGTTCCCTGTGGCGAGGCGAAATCAGCTGGTCAGCCGTTTCCGGACACACGGTCATTACCTACCAGGTTGTGGTCAAAGATGTATCGAGCAATGAGAATGAAGCGAGATCCGAACCCCTCTCATTCAAGATCGTCAACCAGAGCAAGGTTGGATACTGGGATGAAGAGGATATTTCACAGTGGGATACAGGGGATGGCTGGGGATTGTTTCATTTCAATCAAACGATTCGATACGTCATGGACGATTCACCGGGTGAGAACTACAGCAACAATGCGAACAATGTGTTGGCAAAGCTTGAGCCTCTCGACGTTTCCCCCTATGAGTCCGCCTATCTCTCCTTCTTGGAACTCAGTTTTATGGAGGAGGATAAAGATTTTGGCTACGTGGAGTTATCAAGGGATGGAAATGAATGGACGACGGCTTCTTCTATAACAGGAGTGGCAGTCGTGCGGACAGAACTCGTTGATCTGACTCCTTACATCGACAATGGAGAGGTGTGGCTACGATTGCGTATGACATCGGATGAACAGAACACCTATATCGGTTGGTATGTGGACGATATCCATCTTCTCGTGGATACAACTTTGGGTGTGACAGGCGTTACGAGTTCTGAGATTCTGCCCAGTGAGGTGGCCCTTGGCCAGAACTATCCCAACCCGTTCAACGCGGTGACAGCAATCTCCTTTTCCCTCCCTTATTCGTCCGATGTACAGTTAGCGGTTTACGACCTACTGGGCCGGGAGGTGGCATCGCTGGTTCACGGTTTGAAGGAGGCGGGCCGCCATGAGGTGTTATGGAATGCCCACGGATTCGCCAGTGGCATTTATGTCTACCGGTTAGAGACATCTCGGAGCGTGAAAACGCGAAAGCTTCTTCTTCTCAAGTAGAGTTTTCCCGGAATGGAGACAGTTGAATGCGATTGCTGAATGTTAAATTCTTGATCACCGGCGCATCTGCCTTGGTTTTCCTGCATGTTGAAACGGTCTTATGTCAAGGACCTATCGGGTTCCTCGGAAATGTCGAAATTCCGGGAACGTTCACCACCGACGTTTGGGGATACGTGGATACGCTTGCTAATAAAGAATATGCATTGGTTGGAGATGCATCTGGCACGGGTCTTGTTATTGTTGACGTAAGTAATCCTTTAGTTCCTGTGCGGGTTGCCACGGTCCCGTCAGTGCCTGGTTTTGATGTTAAGGGATGGCAACACTACGCTTATACTGTTACGGGTGGGGGTGGATCAGGTGGCATTGTGGACATTTCCGATCCAGGAAATCCTCAAGTAGTGGGAACGTTCCCCTCATCCCATAATATTTTCATTGCTGAAAACGGATATATGTACTCGGAAGCTCCTGGGCTGCGCATTTACGATCTGAACCAGGACCCAACGAATCCCGAATTGGTTTGGAGTGATGGTACAACCGGCGGACATGATGCATCAGTCATTGATGACCGGTTGTACGATTTTCATGGTTCCAGCGGGACCAACATTTATGACGTTGCCGACCCGTCCAATCCACAACTATTGGGTTCCATTGATCCCCCTTCAATTAGATATCATCACAGTGGCTGGGTTAGCGAGGACGGAAACTACCTTTTCATCTGCGATGAATTGGCAAGCCATCCATTGGCGGATATTACCGTGTGGGATATCAGCGATGTTCGAAATCCGGAGCAGGTTGGGGAATTTGCGGATAGTACGGCAACTGTTCACAACCTGTATATCATCGGCGAAATTGCTTATGTGTCGTACTACACCGCGGGCCTCCGGGTTCTTGATATTTCCGATCCAACAGAGCCCGTCATCATTGATGAATATGATACGTCCCCGGAATCGGGCGAAGGTTTTGCCGGTGCGTTTGGTGTCTATCCTTTTGCTCCCTCCGGACATATTTATATCAGTGATTGGGACAACGGGCTCTACATTTTTCTCTTTCCCTCCTTATTATCGTTTGTCCACGAGCCCCTTACGGATACTGAAGATTCGGATGGACCTTACGTGGTCACAGTGACTATAAACGCCGGGGAGAACAATGCGTTGGTTCCGGGGACCGCAATGTGCGTTTCGGGACTAAACGCCGACTTCACGGACACAACGTACCTGTTGTCATCGGGTCAGTCGGGGGAGTTTACAACTGACATTCCCGGATACGGCTTAGCCGGGGAATTGACCTACTATTTCGCCGTGCAGGACACGGCCGGCCGTTGGTCCACCAAACCGTTTGGTGCCCCTGAATCTCACTACTCTTTCAACGTTGGACCCGATGCCATTCATCCGGTCATTCACTCTGTTTCGCAGATTGACGATCATTTCGGCAAAATGGGCTCGGTCCAGGTCACAACCTACGTGACTGACAATATCGCGGTGGGTGAGATCTTTCTGGAATATTCCTTTTCCAGCGATTCGCCGGAAACAACCTATTCTGTCCCTATGGATGTTGACGGGGCGGAATGGAAAGGGGAACTCGGCTGGGAGAGTGTTCCGTGGCATACAGTTGTTACCTATTGGGTGAAGGCCATCGACAGCACAAGTCAGTTGAATGAAACGATTTCGGAAATCTCCTCCTTTCAGATTCTCAACTGGACCCCGCTGGGGAACTGGGAGGCTGAGGACCTTTCCGACTGGGATACGGACGACGGCTGGGGATTTGTCGGTTTTGGAGACTATGGGAAGGTCATCAATGATTCTCCAGATGGGACCTACCGGAACAATGCAGAAAACATTTTGTCAATGGTAAATTTCATCGACATCTCGTCTTACAACTCGGCTTATCTCTCCTTCAGGCATCTAAGTCTTCTGGAAGAGGACAGAGATTTCGGTTATGTGGAACTTTCCTCCGATGGGGTAGTGTGGGACTCAGTCACATCCATCACGGGCATGGGTCTTCAGCGTGATGAAGTCATCGATCTATCTCCCTATATGGGTGAAGGAGAGGTATGGCTGCGATTTCGAATGATGTCGGACGAACAGAATGTGTATGGGGGATGGTTTATCGACGATATCCTTTTTGCTGTGGATACAACTTTTGAGACGTCATCCATTGTGAAGTTACCGAACACTCTCCCGGATAAATTTTCTCTTGAGCAAAACTATCCCAATCCGTTTAATGCCGTGACAACCATTGCCTATACGATTCCCGAGATGGCTCACGTACGACTCACCATTCATGACCTCCTTGGCCGGGAGGTGGCGACAATGGCTGACGGTTTGAAGGAAGCGGGCCGCCATGAGGTTGAATGGAACGCCGGTGGATTAGCCAGTGGTATTTATGTATATCGTCTGATGTCCGACGGACTTCAACTCAACAGAAAGCTCGTCCTCCTGAAATAGGGGCGGAAGACTCTCAGTTTTCTGCCGAAATGTGACCCAGGCAGTGTCAAACCCGTGACCACGGTCACAGGACTGCCCGGATCTCTTACAATTGACTTGCGAACAGTTTCTAATAGAGTCTAGATTGGGATCAGTAGGCAAATTTCTGTGTAACAAGTTAAGGAGGTTTCACTATGACCAGTAAGCTACTACCCATTTTATCCTGTGTCCTGATGGTGATGTCACTGTCTGCCGCGAAGACGAATGATGCAAGCGGCACCCGTCTTCCCACTAAGGAGCAGTTGGAGGCGGTGCAACAGAGGCGGGCCGTAAAGATGAAATTGAAAGCCGCTGTGGAGCGCCCCATGAAGGCCGCAGAGGCCAGGCTAAAGCGCGAGAAACTTGAATCCTTGCGCCAGCAGGAGCAAAAGCGTGAGTCACCGAAGAGGGAAAGGGACAAATTGCTGCGAACTTTGCGTAGCTTTGACAAGTGGCAGCGATTTGGCCACCGTGGTTCCCATTCGGCTGGTCCGCTCCTGCGGGGCGGGGATGGTCCGACGGTCCTCATTAACGGTGCCAGCGCGGCCACCATTGGCGCAGGCGAAGCGTTTGAAATATCCATCACCTTTACCACTGGAGAAGATTCCGCATGGGCGGAACTGTTCTTCGACGCGGATGGCGATACGGTCGTGGATGCTGAAGACATTTCCCTTTTGGAGATACTTGCTCCCGGACCTAAGATGATGCCGGGTGGCGAGGACGAAGGTTCCTTCTGGATCTACGACAATTCCGACGAAGATGAGGATCCTGCCGCGGGTGAATTTGTGGAAACTATAGATGATTTCCCTTTCATGGGTATTTCCATGATATTTCAGGTAACGGATGGTGGCGGTAGCGGTCAAGCCTATTTGACGGTTGACAATCTTACCGGGGACTACGCGGCTACCGGTACGGTATCCCCAGTTACGGCAACGGCCCTCGTCATGTTCAGTCATGAATTTGAGGATGAGCCATTCATGACTTTCACGGATAATACGGGTGCGTTCAGCTTCGATTTTCTCAATCTGGAGGGGGGCTTTTTTCTGGGAGCCATGGATGCTGCTCTAGGCATCAGCAGCGGTGAACACCTGTTGAGCGGACAATTCTACGAACATGCTGATGAACTTGACGGTGTTACCCTCGATATCACCCGGGACGCTGCGATTGTGGGAAGTGTCGTTGACGAAGAGGACGGCACGGGTATCGAGGATGCTTCCGTCGCCGCCTTCTCAGGACAACGGTACGATATACTTATGGGATTTACGACCAGCGGTTCTGATGGGGGTTTTTCTTTGCCTCTCCAGGGCGGTCATTTGTACGAAGCCGTGGAAGCCTACCATCCCGATTACATGTGGAACTCCTGTATCGATTATCCGGTCTACGTCTCATCGGGAGACACGCTGGATTTTGACTGTGAACTGGAGGAGTGGCCTGCCTTTGTGGAAGGATACGTCACTGACGCTGAAGCGGGTGACCCACTTGAAGACGTAGCAGTGGAAATCCGGATGTGGGATCATGACGGTCCCGGTCCCGGAGGACCCATGATGGGAGATGACGATGATAGGGATATGGAAGGATTCTGGAACGAAGCCTGGACAGATGAGGAGGGATATTACCGGCTGGGCACGGTCTATGGGACCGGTGAGCTGTGCGCCCACGACTGGGATGATCGCGAGTATCAGGGCTATTGCGAGTTCGGCTTTCTTGTTGATGAATCGTTGATCCAGTACGATTTCCAGCTGGAACTCTTCGATGGGGCCATTACCGGGACGGTGACCGACGTGTCCACGGGCGACCCGCTGCCCAGAGCCGATGTCTGGGCGTACGCTGAGGAGTGGATGTTTGACCAATGGGATATGACCGCTGGCGATGGGAAGTATAAACTTCCAGTAGTAAATGGCACGTATACAGTATGCGCTGAGAAGTGGTGGGAACAATACGGAGAAGAGTGTGTGGAGAACGTAGTGGTGTTGGATAATACTGTCACCGTTGACATTGCCCTGAGTCCACCAGATGGTGTAATTCAAGGCTATGTGTACGATGCGGATACGGACGAGGCGGTAAAGGGAATTGGTGTCGACGCATTCGGAGATGAATATCCTTACTATTACTATTACGGTGAGACCGATGAGAGCGGTTTCTTCAAGTTGGGCGTGAACAATGGGACTTATGAAGTCTGTTTCTATGACTGGGACTGGACGAATACTTATGAGGACACGTGCCTGACAGATATCGTCGTATCGGATGATACACAAGAGATCACTGTGAATCTAACGCCCATTGACTGGGACGGCGCCATCGTTGGAAGCGTTGCGGACGAATACGGTAACTCAATCGAATCCGGGGTAATAGCTATTGATACCACCGAGTGGGAAGCCAATTGGGCCATGTCAGACAGGGATGGAAGATATGTCCTGCCACTCAATAATGGCACCTACGTGGCTGCTGCTCTACCCTTCAGATGGGGCTATTTGTGGGATGTGGAATACAATGTGGTGGTCGATTTGGACACGGTCGATGTCGATTTTGTCCTTCCCTTAGTACAAATCGACGCTATGATAGATGGAACCGTGACTGACACATTGGGCAATATCCTGGAAGATGCATGGGTGGAGGCCGGTACCTGGTTCCATTTCGGATTTGATTGGTGGTGGGGCGATGGTCTGTTCTTTGATACAGAAACGGACGAGAGTGGTACCTATGAACTGGATGTGATGGGATTTGACGACCAGTATTACTGGATCTACGCCGACTACTGGGATCCTGAAACAGAGGATTTCATGGTAGGATTCGCCGATTCGGTATGGGTTCAGTCCGGCGAAACCGTCTCGGTCGATCTGGTCTTACGACCCATTATGTATGGCAGTGAAATCTGTGGCTATGTTTCCATCAATGGTGAGCCCGCCGAAGGAGCGGAAGTGTGGGCCGAGGATTCCAACACAGGCGAATTCTTTGTCACCTATACAGACGAAGACGGGTATTTCTGCATGGGTGTAGTCAACGGCGAATACGATGTTTGTGCGACGATTGACGAGCATATGGTAATGTGCTCCTACGTCGAGCTGTTTGATGAACGAGAGTCCATGGATTTCGAATTCTCTATCACCATCGGTGTGAGTGACGAAGCGTCGTTGCCGGAGCGATTTGCACTTCATCAGAATAGTCCGAATCCATTCAATCCCGTGACCACCATCCAGTATGATCTCCCGGAAGGAAACAATGTGGAGCTAATTGTTTATGACATTCTGGGTCATGAGGTGGCCGTCCTGGTTGACGGACGTCAGGCGCCCGGATACCATACGGTGAAGTGGGATGGCACGGATCGGTCCGGTAGTCAGGTGGCAACAGGAGTCTATATCTACCAGTTGAAGGCGCAGGACTTCGTCCGAACGAAAAAGCTTATTCTACTCCGGTAACTATGGGTGACAAGGTGCCAGCAAGACGGAAGAAACGCTCACTCCGTCAGTCGACGCATCCCATACCGCCAGAAAGGGTGGAAGAGTCGCAGAAGCAATACGATCGTCGCCGGAC
>JAZGBI010000105.1 GCA_036476315.1 Candidatus Neomarinimicrobiota bacterium
GTGGCATTTTCTTTGACGACAACTGATTTCTTTCCACAAAGCGATATGTTTGGGATCGTTGTTTTCATTCCAGACATTGGCATTACTTGGTCCAAAAACCGTGAGAGTAGGTACTCCAACAGCAGACGCAAGATGCTTAATACCTCCATCGTTACCAATGTGGAGGCAAGCTTCTCTCAAAACATATCCGAAGACTTTTAGTTGATGAAACTCAAGTGCAGCGGATGGCTGATATTTCATATAGTCAATAACCTTCTGAAGAAAGTGGTACTCATGTGGTCCACACACAAGAATAACTTTATATTCTTTCTTACTGATTATGTAATCAGCTAGTGTTGCGTATTTCTCAAATGCCCATAGTTTGCTTTTGACTAAGCTGACAGGTGAAATAGTAATATATCTGTCATTGGGATATATACCATTTACTATCAAAGTTTCTTTACCCTTTTGAGTTGAAAGTTCATCTATACTAAAGTCTAGTTTTGTCGTATCAGGAAGCCCTCCCAGTTCCCGTACGACATTAAGACGTCTATCAGCGATATATGGAGTGATTTCAGGAAATGATGTGAAGAAATGATTATAAGCGTACTTCCGAATTCGCTTATTGCGTCCGTATCTGATGGGAGATCCCGATATTAATGAAATAAGAGCACTTCTTGGAATGGATAATACGTCAATCGTTATATTAAAGTTATGTTTTCTGAGATTAACAGCCTTTTTCAAAAGAGTAATTGGTGAATCGTGGGGATCTAATAGAAAAAGATGGTTAATGTATGGATTACCTAGTAAAACATCTTTATAACCTTTATCGACTACAACTGTTATTTCAGCATGCGGATATAGCTTGTGCAATTCCCTAAAAACTGGAGTCGTTAAGAGTATCTCTCCAACTTTTTTAAGTATGATAACAAGAATTCTGTAATTCTCTCGTGTCATGACTATTGCATAATGTTTCTATTACAATGTTAATAAAAGCTACCTCAACAAAGTCTTACGTAAAGATAGGATAGTATGATCACAAACTGTTTCTCCATATTATATTACAGTCAGTACAATCAATCCCTTTATTTCTTATTTTAGCATTTATCTTTGAAATCGGTGCATTCGGCTTGATGGAACGAAAAGACATTCCTGAAATGTAATCAACGTATTCCCTAATTCTTCTCCTCCGGGAATCGTTAATTAATTTACATCACGTGTCTCGAGAACAAATGGTTAATTGGTTAAGAAAGCTCTTCCACGGAGAAGACAGGAGGGCTTATCCTTCCATGAGAGACTCGAACGCAACGTCATGAGCATGATTCCACCAACTGTCATACATTACGCTGACCGCGACCCAGCAAGGACAATCGGAGGTGTGCAAGCTTTCTCACGGAATCTCAAACTCATATTTGAAAACGTACGGGTTATGACGCCAAGAAACCGCGATCTTGACTATCCTGTCAAGCATCACATTCCGATAATTTTCGATAATCAGTTCGTCCTCGATTGGCCAGAGCGCTATCAAGTGATCGGTTTCCAGCACGGAGTGGGGGCAGTCAAGTTCAAGGTTACACGTTCCCGTGCTCACCGACGACTCGCCCGAGCGCAGAAGCGAGCTGCCAAAAGACAAAACACCCTCTGGGTCGCTTGTGCTGAGTGGATAGCGAGAACCTTTGGTCGATTATGTGGAAACTATGCTGAACATGTCGTTTACCATACCGTTGATCTGGACCGATTTGACGGGAAGCTGGAAAACGCGGGATCACGGCTGATCCTTCATGATGCACGAGCCAGGCACAAGGGTAAAGCTCTTCTAGATAAAATTGGAATGGCTTTCCGACATGGCGGTTTGAGCCGATGGACTGTCTCCCTGATCAAGTACCGGACCGGATGAGACGGCACGTGCATTCATCCACCTAAGTCGCTACGAGGGTAACAGCATAGTATGCAATGAGGCAATGGCGATGAACCTTCCCTGCATGTTCACGGCGGTTGGCGTAATGCAGGACCGTGGCTGACCGAAAGATGTATATCTTGTGGATCCACGAAAGATATATGGCCACCCCAAACGGCTAGTTGAGGAAGTCGGCGCCTTCCTGGAATCGTTGGACCACCAGACGTACAACCCAAGGGCTTGGATCTTGGAAAACACGACAACGGAGGCTGGCATCGCAGCATGGACCCGAGTCACGGCACATTTCCAGCGAATGTCCGACTGGAATCTCGGGATTCTGTCCAACCAGATTCGATAGAGCTGACAATTCGTTCCGCCGCCCTTCCGTCGCCATAGGGATTCCTACCGTTCCAAACGGGATTTGAATTTGCCCACTCAAAATTCTCCTCGATTGAAGTCCCTACGACCTTTGAGAGTCCCACCTCCACACCTTCGGGTCTTTCGCTAACATCCCGGCAAACCAAAACCTTCTTCTTAAACACGGCACATTCTTCCTGTAATCCACCAGAGTCAGTGATGACAAACCTGACTTCACTCAGGAGTTTCAACAGATCATCGTATTTCAGAGGATGTATCACCTCAACTTTCTTCAACACGGATCGATGTTCCTGAACCTTTGGATTGGGATGCATGGGGAATAGGAATACCAGATCGTTATGTCTTTCAGCAAGACGCTCAATTTGAGCAAACATAGATGCCATTTTCTCCCCGTGATTCTCCCGCCGGTGGAGCGTAACCAGAATCTTCGATCCGTAATGAATGGGGTATTTGAACTTCCGGCAGACATCTATCACCGTGTTCCCGGTGAGAACGATATTCTCTACTCCTTCGGCTTCCAGATTTTGCACCGCCTTCTTCGTTGGGGCCCAGTGTACGGATGCGACCCGTGAAATCACCTGGCGGTTGAGTTCCTCAGGAAACGGGGAATCAAGGTTCCATGTTCGAAGTCCCGCTTCTATATGTCCCACCATCACCTTTTCATAGAATGAAACCAATGCAATCGCCAGGGCGGTGGACGTATCGCCTTGAACCACGACGAGGTCCGGGCGTTCCCGTCTGAGAACCGGGACGAACTTGCTGGTCACACGCTCCAGAATGTCGGAGGGAGACTGCCCCGGTTCCATGATGTCGAGCCTGAAGTCAGGAGGAGGGATCAACTGTTTTACATCGGCAAACAGTTCGTCGTGTTGTCCCGCAAAAACAGTCTTGAAAGGAAAATCTCCCTTGGAAAGTTCTTCGATGAACGAAGCTACCTTGATCACTTCGGGACGGGTCCCGAAGCAAACCATGACATTCCGGTTCACTGGATTCTCCTGAGCTTCGACTGCAACGGCTACGTCAACGGGTATCCGACTGACTGTATTGAATGTCGTAGAGGCTCTGGTACAACCCGTCGTTCTTCATGAGTTCCTCGTGGGTTCCCGTCTCCACAACCTTGCCTTTATCCAGGACAATGATCTTGTCCGCGTTGACAACCGTGGAGAGGCGGTGGGCGATGACAAAGACGGTTCGGTCCTTCATCAGCCTGTCGATAGCCTCTTGAACCTTTTTTTCCGACTCTGTGTCGAGAGAGGAGGTGGCCTCATCCAGAATCAGGATTGGGGGATTCTTGAGGAGAGCCCGGGCGATCGCAATACGCTGACGTTGGCCGCCTGACAGTTTCACCCCCCGATCTCCAATGAAAGTGTGGAATCCATCAGGTTGGGCTTCGATGAAATGGAGGGCATTGGCCGCCTTGGCTACATGGCGCAACTTTTCCATTTCCCGTTCATGATCACCGTAGGAAATGTTATTTCCAATCGTATCGTTGAAGAGAATGGTTTCCTGTGGAACGATACCCATGAGTTGCCTCAGGGACTGAAGGCGGATTTCCCGTATGTCCAATCCATCAAGCGAAATGGTCCCGCTTTCCACATCGTAAAACCTTGGAATGAGGTCGGCAATGGTAGACTTACCGGCCCCGCTCTTCCCCACTACAGCCACCACTTCTCCTTTATTGATTTCAAAAGAAACGTCATCCAGGATCCGCTCCTGAGTGCCGTCATAGGAGAAATGGATATTCTCAAAACGTATGGCATCAGTGAAATCGCTCACTTCCTTGGCGTCTTCCGCGTCCGCAATCGAACGGGGTGAATCCAACAGGGAGAAAACCCGTTCCGCCGAAGCGAGTGCTGTCTGAATTTCTGTGTTCACCGTGTTCATTCGTTTGATGGGATTCAAAACGGAAAACAGGATCAAAATGAATCGTATGAAATCCTCAGGGTCCATCGACTGATGCAAAAGGACATCCCTCCCCCCTATCCAGAGCAGAATGACACCCATGGTCACGCCAATCACCTCCGTCACCGGAGTTGAAGCATACCGAAGGCCGTACTGTCGCCTTTGAAGCTTGTAAAATCTGGCCGTTTCCCTCCTGAACTTCCTCCGTTCAACCTTCTCCATAACAAAGGCCTTCACGATTCTTATGGAACTCAGCGTTTCCTGAAGGATGGAGACTATGCCGGAAATCTGTCTTGAGGACCGCATTGCCTTCCTGCGGATACTTCGACCCACAAAAACGATAAGGATCCCTGCAATTGGAAGAATCAGACAGGCCGCAAGAGCCAGCTTCCAGTTGATCACGAACAGGAGTGCCGTGAAGGTGAGAATATTGATGGGCTCCACCAGCAGTTTGTGAAAACTAACCGCCAGAGACTGACGAATCGCTGCCACATCGTTTAAGACAATTGAGGTAAGCTCCCCGGACTTTTTCTTGTCGAAAAAGGACAACGATAATGATGTCAAATGGTCAAACAGCTTGTTACGCAGGTCCATAATGATCCGAAATTGGACCAGACCGGCCAGCAGATTCTTGAGGTAGAGGAACAGATTCTTCAACAAGAAGGTCAGGAAGATGGCCAGACAGAGCGCCTTGAGCGTCTCTGTGGCTCCTTCTTTCAAAATGAATCTGTTGGTCCACATCTTAAGGGTGTCATTCGGAGATCTGTCCGTAGCCGATTCCAGAAGGGACTGATTCTGAACCAGCGTGTCATGGTCCGTCAGAATGTTGTTGATAAAGGACGCAGTCACCCATATGGACAGGGAATTGAAGAAGACAAAGATAAGGGATGCGGCAATAGAGACGACAATGATATGCCAGTAAGGTCGAGCCAGGTTGAGGACTCTTCTATACATTTACAGATTTATCTCCTTTCCGTCGCTTTTTGGGAAAGATAAACCATCTTCCTGTGAGGGATGTCGGCCTCGTAGAACTGATCACCAACGCAGGAGAAACCGTACTTTTCATAGAATGATATCACATTGGACTGAGCATGCAAATAGATTTGATCTGCTCCCTTCACTTGTTCAAGGACAAACATGACCAGACTTTTTCCGATCCCTCTCCCCCTCAGCGATTTAGGGACTGCAAACCTCTCAAGCTTTGTCCCTGACTTCGTGTAACGCCACCTGGCGGTTCCGGCAGGTTCACCGTTAAGAAAAGCGAGTACGTGGGTGGCCGATTCGTCGTAATCATCCATCTCAATTTCCAGAGGCACTGATTGCTCGTCGATGAAAACGGCCCGCCGAATGGCCTTGGCCTGCTCAAGTTCCTCAGCTGTTGTCAGAATCTTCGTACTTAGTCTGTGGGAGATCTCTTCTTTAGAGGACGGCCCTTTCATGCTACTTCAGGTATGTTACCCAATAAATCTATTACTCCGAAAGGAAGAATTCATTATTTTTACTCCTGAGCATGAGAATAGGAAAAAGACAACTGATCGTCATTGGAGACAGGGTTCTGATAAAACCCGATGAGTCCGCCGAAAAGTCCCCGGCAGGACTTTATCTTCCCCCAACGGTCAGGGAGAAAGAGGATGTCTGGGGTGGTGTTGTGGTGGAAGTTGGACCCGGCATTCCCCTATCGGAACCGAGTAATGTCGAAGAGGAGCCGTGGAAGACGGATACTACCAACGTGAAGTATGTGCCCACCCAGGTTGAGACGGGCGATTATGCCCTGTTTCTAAAAAAGGCTTCCGTAGAAATAAAATTTGAGGAGAAAAAATTTCTCCTCGTACCCCAGGCGGCCATTCTTGTCCTGGTCCGGGAACAGCTTACCTGAGCACCTGGCTGTTCAATCCCCAATCATACTGATCGAATCTCACGCTGTATTCCTCGATCACCCGGTGCCTTTCTTCGTCAGAAAGCCCGGGTAGGTAACG
>JAZGBI010000106.1 GCA_036476315.1 Candidatus Neomarinimicrobiota bacterium
ATTGAGGAAGTATTCGGGAATGAGATAGATCTGATTGCAGACGATGGTGTGTTGCCTCCGTCAGAGGGTTCCCGCATCTACGACATGTCCGGAACGGACATCGTTGTTCTCCGAGAAGGCAAATGAAATACCCGTTCTTTCTCGCCTTGACGGCTCTTTTCATCCCCCTCACCCTGCCAGGACAGGGAACATTACCGTTTCAAGTTGGAGAGACACTGCATTACGACTCAAATCTCAATTTTGTGAGAGCAGGAACAGCTAAGCTTCAGGTTCTGGCCCTGGAGTCGGTGGATGATGTTCCTGCGTACCATATTCTTTTTACCATGAGCACCAATTCTATCCTGGATCATATCTTTAAGATTAGAGATAGAGTGGAAACCTGGATTGACGCGGAGGATCTTTACACGCTAAGATTCAACAAGCAGGTTCGTGAAGGGAGGCACAGGTACAGGTTCTCGGCGAACATGAACTACGAGGACTCCGTGGTGACGACCGGTGACGAATCGTTCAAGTTTGATCACGAACTGAGGGATCCCTATTCCCTCCTTTACTATCTTCGAACGCTTCCCTTAAAAGTTGGAGACGAGTTTTCGTTCGTGACATTTGACAACAATCAGTTCATGGATATTCATCTCACGGTGCACCGGAAGGAGAGAATTGATGTGCGTGCAGGTGAATTCGACTGCTTTGTCGTTGAGCCTTTTAGAGAAGGAAGACCGCTTTTGAAGAACAAGGCAGATATGACAATCTGGCTATCAGACGATCACCTGAGGCTTCCCGTAAAGGTGGTATCGAAGGCGGTGTTTGGATCGATTATACTGAAGCTTAGAAAGCTGGAAGATTAGTTCACGAAGAGGCGCGTCAGATCGTTGTAGATAATCACCAGAATCAGAAGGAGCAACAATGCCATCCCTGCTTGCTGAATTACCATTCTTACCTTTGCCGATAGCTGGCGCCGGGCAATTGCCTCAATTAGAATGATCATAATATGTCCCCCATCGAGGGCGGGAATGGGCATGATGTTGATAAACGCAAGGTTCACGCTGATGACCGCCAACAGGTTGAGAAGAGGAAGAAAACCCTCCTGAGCCGATTGCCCTGCCAGTTGGGCTATCAGAATCGGACCCCCAATTTCCTTTATTGACACTTCACCCGTAGCGATCATCTTCAGCGATTTAACGATAACCCCGAACCATATACCTGTCCGGAGAAAGCCCTGCCCGAGGGACTCCCCCACACCGGCATTCCGGATCTCATAGCCTCCACTGATTCCGATGAGACCCACCGTTTTCATCTCATCGCCTTCCACATTTTGTTCTTCCCGCGGAGTAATTCCGGCCGTCATGACCTCACCGTCCCTCTCCCACTGGATTGAAATCGTTTCGAGAGGTCTTTCGCGGATCAGATCTCTCACGTCTGTCCAGGTGTCCGCCCGCTGATCCGCTACCCGCAAGATTCTGTCGCCCCTTGCCATTCCTGCTTCTTCTGCAGGATAGGAGGTCAGAACCTCCAAGATAATGGGTTCATCAGTGAATTCAGGAATGCCCGTTAAGTAGGTAAGAACGGCAAACACCAGAACAGCGAGAAGCACGTTCATGAGCACGCCTGCGGACATGACCCACACCTGCTGGACCCGGTTTTTGGATGCGAGTTCATGGGGAGCACCCGTAATTGTCTCATCCAGGTTCTCATCGATCGTCCCCGCCATTCTCACAAAACCTCCAAGAGGGACGAGAGCCACACAATAATCGGTTTCACTCGCCCTGGAAAGGGGCTTCGAAATAGCCTTCTCGATCACTGGCAACCATTTGAGCTTTCCCGAATCGTTTCTTCGGAAAAAGAAAAATCTGAAGATCCACCCACTGGACGTAGAACGGAACGAAAAGAGCCTGGGGGGAAATCCAAGGGATAACCGGAGGACTTTCACTCCTACAGATCTGGCAGCGAGAAAGTGTCCCAGTTCATGAATAAAGATGAGTACCAACAGAACAAAAGCAGTAGCAAGAACTGTGGTCAAAGGAGTATCCTTTCTGCGATGTGCGTCTTCACGAAATCCGCACCCCATTCTTCGAGTTCCTTCAGATCATTAAGATCTGGATTTTCGACCCAGTCGTGCTCCCTGAGAGCCATTCCATTTATCTCTGATATCTGTGAGAATGAAATCTGACGATTCAGGAAACATCTGACCGTATTGTCATTGGCAACATTCAGCGCGGCCGGGGCCGAACCACCTTTCGTGAGAGCTTCGTAGGCAAAATGAATGCAGGGGAATCTGTCCAAATCAGGTTCCTCAAATGTTAGAGGGGAAATGGCTGAGAAATCGATATCTTCCCACGCCGATCTGTACCTGTCGGGGTAGGTTAAGGCATACTGGATTGGAATTTTCATGTCGGGAAGTCCCATTTGAGCCTTGATGGAACCGTCCGTGAACTCCACCATACTGTGAATAACGGACTGAGGATGCACAACGATCTGTATCATCTCTTGCTCAAAACCGAAAAGCCAATGAGCTTCGATGACCTCTAAACCTTTGTTCATCATCGAGGCAGAATCAACGGTGATTTTACTCCCCATCTTCCAATTGGGATGCTTGAGAGCTTCTTCAACGGTAATCTCAGAAAAAGTTTCCCTGGATCTGGTTCGAAACGGACCCCCCGATCCGGTCAATATCAAGCGCTTTACCGACTTCAGGTCTTCGCCGGCAAGGCACTGCCAGATGGCACTATGTTCACTATCCACCGGGAAAATTTCCACCCCGGTTTCATTCTTGATTTGATTGATAAGATGACCGGCCATCACGAGGCTTTCCTTGTTGCTGAGGGCCACATTCACGCCGGCCATAATGGCGGAAATGGTGGGTTCCATTCCCGCGCCTCCCACAAGAGCATTCAACATAATATCCACATCATCTCGTCCGGCGATCTCCAGAATACCTTCCCTGCCCGACAGAATTTCCAGCTTTTCCCCCGATATGCTGTCCCTCACTTCACGAGCGGCCTTATCATCCAAAAGGGCCACTCCCCGGGGACGGAAACGGCGAATCTGTTCCATCATTCGTTTTGAATCCCTGGCGGCAGTGAGATAGGTGACTTCGAATTGTTCCCCAAGATTTTCAACTACCCTGAGTGCATTTCTTCCGATGGAACCCGTGGAACCGAGGATGGATAGTGATTTTGTCATTAATGGAGTATCCTGGATACTCCTACCATGAGGCTCAAGAATGATGGGTGTATTTTTACCTCCACGTCGACAGCATAATGTGTGCCGAGTTCCCTGTCTAGGCCCGCAAGAAGATACGTAACGTCCCCTTCCAACCTCTGAGGAAAAGTCACATCGCCGAGGCGGTTTTTTATGTGAACCCCAGCACTGTAAAATCCCGAACCTACCCCGATCCAGTAGTTTCGCTTATCGTAATTTATCTGTCGCACGATAGCCACTCCAACGGTTTTCAGAAAAAAATCGTCGGTACCTTCCAGATGGCCTCGTTGAAGCTCCACCAGCCAAGGTCCCCCCAGGAATAGGTCCATACCATACCGGTAGACAATGACCACATCACCTGAACTTGAAAAGGCTGTATATGCCCCATTCAGAGAGAGATTGGTTGTCACAGGAAGATTACCCTCAAATACGGGTAGCAGACCTGTTTTGCCCGAGATGGGTCGAAGGTCCGAGTGAGTGAAAGATGAAGTCATGGTTACAGTACCGCCCAGGCTCAAACGGTCACCGCTCGATTCCCTGGAAAAAAGGTGATGGGACGTTTGGAGGGTAAGGGCCTGAAAGAAGCGGCCGGCCTTTTCGCTGAACTTTGAACCTGCCCACTTACCGATATCGTAGTCCGGAACCTGGCCAGGAAGAGCTGAAAAGAACCAGGGGAAAACCGCGGCGCAAGCCAAAGGTATGAATCTAAACGAGTCCCCTTTCACTGTTCTCCGCAAAGGATATGATTTCTTGAATCTCCTCTGATTGTGGCAATATTTTTCTGATTTTCTGTAAGGCCTGAGTGGTATTCAAGGACGACCGATAAATAAGATGATACGCCTGCTTGATGTTTCTCCTCGATTCTTCACTGAATCCCCTTCGTTTGAGACCAGCAGAGTTTATGCCCTGGAATCGCAGTGGTTCGCCGGCTACGGTGATGTACGGGGGCACATCCTTAATCACCCTGAATCCTCCCCCAACGAACGAGTGTTTTCCTATCTTGCTGAATTGATGAACGGCCACAATTCCTCCGATCACCGCCCAGTCATCAACGGAAACATGTCCCCCGAGCTGAACGGCATTGGTGAGAATCACATGTTCACCTACGAAGCAGTCGTGACCCACGTGAACGTAGGCCATGATATAGGCGTGATCACGCATTTCCGTCCGCCCCCGGGCTTTCGAACCGCGGTGGACAGTAACATGTTCCCGGAGAGTCACACCTTCCCCGATCTCAGTCGTCGTCTCCTCCCCACCGAATTTCATATCCTGGGGCACTTCCCCGATAACCGCTCCAGGGAAGACCCTGCACCCTTTCCCCAGACGGGTCCCACCTCTGAGTGTGACATGGTTTCCGATTTGACAATCGTCACCCACCACCACGTTGTCGTCAATAACAGAAAAGGGACCTACCTCCACATTGGTACCAACAGATGCGTGAGGATTGACGATAGCTGTGGAGTGGACCTTTGTGGCGATCAGTCTTTCTCTCTATCAGCGATGGTGGCAAGGAAGATGGCTTCAGCCACCAGCTTGTCCTCAACATACGCCTTGCCCTCGATCTTAATCGAGTTCATGCGGAACTTCAACAACTTCATTTCGAATCGAAGTTGATCACCTGGAGAGACTGGGTGACGGAACCGAGCTTTTTCAATACTGGCAAAATATATGAATTTTGATTCCGGATCTTCCGTCGTGTGAAGCACCAGAAATCCCCCCGCCTGAGCCATTCCTTCCAGAATTAGGACGCCCGGCATGAGCGGTCGATGGGGGAAATGACCCTGAAAAAAGGGTTCGTTGATCGTGACGTTTTTGATGGCCACCAAAGACTTCCCTGCTTTTAGTTCCAGAATCCTGTCCACCAACAGAAAAGGATATCGGTGGGGCATGATCTTGCTGATGGCCGAAATGTCGAGGTGGTACTTCGAAGTCTGGGGGGAACGGTACTGTTCCCGGAGAGGTTTACTCATATATTCCTCACTGATTTTCTTCACAAATGCCGTATGGGAAGCGTGACCCGATCTTGCCGCCATCACGTGCCCCTTGATCGGCTTACCCAGAAGAGCAAGATCACCTATGAGGTCCAGGGCCTTGTGACGCACCGCCTCATTTTCAAATCTAAGCTTTACTCCATTCAGGATTCCGCTAGAACCCTGGACGATATCTTCCTTGACATCAAACAGTGTCTGAAGATAACGGATCTCTTTCTCGCCAATCTCTTTGTCTGCTATGACGATGGTATTCCCCAGATTCCCGCCTCGTGCAAGTCCATCCTCCCTCAATTTCTCCACCTCGCTCAAGAAACAGAACGTGCGAGCAGGGGCTATCTCTCCGGCAAAATCTTCCAGAGAATGAACCGTCAGGTACTGGGTACCGAGTGCGGGATGTTTGTAGTCTATGATGCAGGTAATCCGGAAATGATCGGACGGCAGAAGGCCAATATCCACCCCGTTTTTCTCGTCGTAGTAGGAAATAGGCTTTTCGACTTCGAGGTATCTCCTGGGTTCTTTCTGGGAAACGATTCCAGCTTCCTGAATTGCCTGAACGAAGTCTCTACAACTTCCATCCATAATTGGTGGTTCTTTGTTCGTCAGTTCGATAAGCACATTGTCAATTTCGAGTCCCATTATGGCCGCCAGAACATGTTCGACTGTATGAATCTTGACACCGTCGGCTTCCAGGCTGGTCCCTCGGGAGACATCAATAACGTGGTCAATATGAGCTCGAACCTCGGGATATTCTTCCAAGTCAGTTCTCATAAACCTGATACCCGAATTCTCAGCCGCTGGCTTAAACGTCACGGTGGATTCCACTCCCGTGTGAAGACCGGTCCCGGTACAGGAAGCGGATCTTCCCATAGTCTGTTGAACCTGTTTCACCGATCTTCCCGAAGCTTGGAGATTTCTGACTCGAGTTCCTTAACTTTTCTGACAAGATCCGGAAGGCGGCGAACCAGAGCGTCGGACCGGCTCTTTTCCATAATCTCCCTCGCAGGCATACCTGCGTAAGTCTTCCCACCGGGAAGCGACTTGGTCACACCCGTTTTTGCGGCCAATCGAGCGTGACTCCCAATCTCAACATGGTTCACCACACCCGCCTGTCCCCCAAAAGCGACGTAATCGCCCACAACACTGCTCCCGGCGATTCCCACCAATGCCGCCACAAGACATCCTTTACCTAACTTGACGTTGTGAGCGATGTGAACAAGATTATCGAGTTTCGACCCATCACCGATGACGGTGTCACCAATGGTTCCCCGGTCGATGGTACAACCGGCGCCAATTTCCACGTTGTCCCCCACCACGACGCAACCCGTCTGTGGCGTTTTATGATGAATACCGTCGTCCGTGATATACCCAAAGCCGTCACTGCCGATGACCGTACCGCTGTGAATGGTTACATGATTACCGATTACACATCGGTGATAAATAGTGGTGTGAAATTTCAGCTCAGTGGCCTCTCCTATCTTCGATTTCCTACCCACTACGGAATGGGGACCGATAATAACATTGTCTCCTACATCTGCCCCATCCTCGATGACGGCGTAAGCGCCCACAGAAACATTTTCCCCAAACCTTACATGTTCCCCGATGACAGCGGTGGAATGGATTCCCGGCGCCACACTCGTCGAGGGGGAAAAATGGTCAAGGATTCTCGTGAACGAGAGGGCGGGGTTGCCAACACGGATGGCATGGATATGACCCACGTCTTCCTCCAGAGTTACCACCAGAGCCGATGCTTGAGTGGTCTTTAGATATTTCCTGTACCTGGGATCGTGAAGGAAGGAGATGGTTCCGGGGGCCGCATTATGTATCTCGGCAACCCCCGTGATCTCTACGGCGGAGTCCCCATCGATCTCGCCATGGATCAGGGCGGCAAGTTCCTCCAGTGTGGCCAAAGACTAGTTTCCGGACTCGCCTTCGGTGAGCCTGCGCAGTTCATACAGAACATCGTCAGTGAGATTGTGCGTTGGTTTTCCGTACAATAGGGCCATGGAATCGAGCACAAAATCGTATCGCTTGTCTATGGCCACCTTATTGACGGCCTGCTGTACCTGCTTTATGATTTCTGTCTCAAGCTGAAGTTGCTTTCTATACAGGTCACCTTCCGGACCTACTTTCTGCACCTGGAAGTCCTGAACTTGCCTCTCCAGAGCAGAGATTTCTTGTTCCTTCTCTCGCCTCCATTCTGGAGAACTCATAAGCCGCTGTGTCTCAAACACCCGGCGGAGACTGTCGAGCCTGCCGGACATGGTCTGAAACTCAAACTGAACCTTGCGAAACTCCAGCTGAAGCTCATCCTCCGCCTCTTTGAACTCGTCATATTCCGCTCGAATTCGTTCAGACTGAACAAAGCCGACCTTCAACTGACCCATCCCAGCCATCGGTATGATGAGAAGGAATGACAAGATGCCCCATTTCGTCAATGAGTTCAAATTCACCTCCTTTTCAATTACACTGGATCCAAAAGAATCTGTCTGATCTCTCAAATTGCAAAGGCGCGAAAGCACCACAGTACAGGCTAATTTACGAATATCCGTTCCTAAAAGGGCATTCCAAAGAGGATATGAAAATTCCACCCCTCAGGAGACTTGGACGTGGCAGGAATATCGTCGAAACCGTAACCGAGATCAAACCCGAGCATCCCCAGCATAGGCATAAACATCCGGATTCCAAATCCCGCCGAACGTTTAAGGTCAAAGGGATCAGTTTCCGTGAAGTCTTTCCAGACGTTACCCATTTCTGCAAATGCCAGGGCGTAAACCGTCGGATTCTCAGAGAAGGGAAATCTCAGTTCCAACATCGCTTTCAACAAGACATTTCCCCCCAAGGGTTGTCCGCTGTAGGGACCCACCGTGTTGTCATCATACCCCCTCAACAGGATACCGTAGGGAATGCCACTTCCCCCCATGATGAATCTTTCATCAATGGGAATGATGGAACCACGTGGCGAAGGGAGTTCCTTGATGGAACCCATCTGAAAAGAATTCAGGAGAACAAATTTCCAGACCAAGGGCGCATATGCGTCAAATTTTAGTACGTGTTTGTGAAAGTTTTCGTGTACGGGCAGGAGGCGGGTATCCAGAGGTCCACCCGACAAGGTGGATGTCCAGGAGAATACAGAACCTTCCGAAGGGAATTCCGGGTGATTCCTGCTGTCGCGAGTCACAAATTGAGTGAGGGCAAGTCCCACGGTTGTCTCCCGCCCCCGCACATACCTTTCGAGATCTTCCTCTGATCCCTCGTATCTCTTCTGAGTGCCCTGAACCATCCACGACGCCCGGAAATAGTTGTCGGGCCATTTCAGCCGGCGCCCCACGCGGACCGACGCCCCGACAACCGTTCTGTCCAGCGGAAAGGAGTAATAGGTAACATTCTGACCCCTGAGGTAATAGAATGCGGAGAATCCCAACAGAACCGGAGTGTCCTTGACCATGGGATCAGTAAAATTAAAGGACAGTGATCGGTATCGGGACCTTTGTCGACTGGATACGAAATTGTACTGGGTCCCCTGCTGAAAACTGAGTCCCAATTGCTGGCCCTTCCCGAGGAAATTGTTGAATTTGATACCGGCGCCGCCCATAATACCATACTCTTCTGTGAACCCGATAGAAGCGTTTGCCTCATCGGAAGACCGTTCTTCTACCGTAACCAAAAGGTCAATTTCATCTTCATCCACCGGAATAACGTCGGGTCTCACATCGCTGAAATAATTGAGAATCATGATTTCCCGGGCACTTCGCATGAGCAGGTCACGGCTGAAGATGTCACCCGGCACGATCTTCATTTCTCGACGGACTACGTTCTCCCGGGTTTTCGTGTTGCCTGTTATCTCAATCTTGCGAACCGAAACCTGATGATTCTCAGCAATGACGAAATGAACGTCAAGAGAATCCTCAGCCACAGGCCTGATTTGAGGCTCGATTCTGCTGTATATGTAACCCCTGTCCATGTAAAGACCGTGCACTCCTTCATAAACTGCCTGGGTGAATTCCTCCTCGTTGTAGAGGTCACCTTTCGACAAGTTCAGTACAGACCCTAATTCCTTCTCTGAATAAAGCACATTTCCTTCCCAACTGAGATGACGGAGGTAATACTGGGGACCTTCATACAACTTCAACTCAATAGTCATTCCACCGTTGTCATCCTCATACTCGATGGATTGAGACAGAATCCGGAAATCCCTGTACCCGCGGTTCCTGTAAAAAGACGCCAGGGCAGCCTTGTCCTCCTCAAATTTCTTCTCCTCAAAGTGAGATCGCCAGAAAAGGTACCACTTCTGGACCTTCGTGTTTTTCAGCCGGCGGCGGAGTTTCCGGTCTGAAAAAGCGTTGCTTCCAGTAAAACGAACCTCTCTCGTCTTAACCTTTCTGTTCCTTCGAACGTTGAAAACAATGTCTTTCACGTTATCCCTATTACCGTCCTTCAGCTCAACATCCACCTCCGCTTTCAGATACCCGTCCTCCCCGTAAAGTTTCCTTATTTTTTCCACAGATTCCTTCGCTAAGTAGGGTTGAAGTCTCTGCCCGGTAGTCAGATCCAGCGCTTCTTCGATATCCTTCTTTTTCTTCTTGTCGCCTTCAATCTTCACCTCACCCAAAATGGGATTCTCTTCCACTTCTACTGTCACAAAGATGCCGTCGACGGTTTCCCGATCAAGGTGAATCTGTACATCTGAGAAAAGACCCGTTTGCCACAGCTTCCTCACCGCCCGTCCAAAATCGCCTGGACTGATTTCTTTTCCCTCCATGAGTCCAGACGTATACTTGATCACACTGGCAGCCGTCATATTATTCCCCGTCACTTCCACTCCCAGAATATCCACCGACTGGACGGACTGTGCCGAGGCAAAGGAAAAGGAAGCGACGGCAAAAAGGATATATCTCACAAGATTTTTCATGAGGTAGACACCGCAGTGGAATCTACAACTTTTCCAAAGCGTCTTTCCCGGTGTTGATAATCCAGAATCGCCTCATGCAATTCCGTTCTCCGGAAAGCCGGCCAGTGAACTGGAGTGACATAGATCTCTGCATAGGCAAGCTGCCACAGAAGGAAATTGCTTATGCGATGTTCACCGCTCGTTCGAATGATCATATCCGGATCAGGGATATCAGCTGTATAAAGATAACGACTGAAAACATTCTCACTCAGATCCTCGGCTCTGACTTTCTCCAATGTGAAATCCCGGCAGAAATCCCGGATTGCGTCCAGGATCTCTGAACGTCCGCCGTAGTTTAGCGCCAATACCAGATTCAATCCACTGTTACCTGCCGTGCGCCGGACACCTTCCTCCATCTCCTTTCTCGGTTCGCCTGGCAGTTCGTCCAGGCGGCCGATGACGTGGAGTCGTACGTTGTTTTCCATGAGATCATCAATTTCATTTCGAATGGTTTCCACAAGAAGTCTCATGAGAGCCGAAACTTCCGCCAGGGGCCGGGCCCAGTTCTCCATCGAAAATGTGTAGAGGGTGAGATACTCGATACCAAGTTCTCCACAACAGCGGGTAATCTCGCGGACCGAATTAATCCCCTCCCGGTGACCGGCAATACGAGGAAGCTTTCTCCGTTTGGCCCACCGGCCGTTTCCATCCATGATGATGGCAATATGCCTGGGTAAATTCCCGTTCGCTTCGATTTGCTCTCTTAACCCCTGTCTGTTCATCCGTCACACACGCGAATCAATTAAGTTAATTGTTAGTTTCCCCGAATGTCAAGATCCGTCTGAGTTACTCCGTTGCCGCTTTCATGACTACTTCAACTCGTCACATCTCCACTAGTTTCGTACAACTCAGCGGTGTGATGATCGAAAGAACTCACAGTGTCGGGAAGCAACCCGAATTCCCTAAACTCGGAGCCACACCTGTAGCATACGCCCAAATCAGATACATTTCGGTAGATGAGCCAATCCACGAAGACCAATAGTGCCAGGCTAATCCCATAAGTGAAAGGGACGAGAACGGCCCCCACGATGATGATGAAGCACCCCATTGCCTGGTTGAAGTCCTTCCGTCGATAAAATTGCCTGCAGTCACAAAAAGGACACCGGGTGAGGTTCCATGAGACCCCAGAGATTTCCGCCTTTTCGTTTCGGCAGTGAGGACAGATAATCTCCGTCTCTCCCTCTACCACCTGACGGTAGTACTCCCCACACACACCACATTCTTTGCTAACCGAGGGCATTCAAACCAGACCTGCCCGCCCTCCCGATGAGGAGGGAGCAGGCGGGGAGAACACAGAGTACATAGATTTCATGTTTGGGAGTTCCTGATCACTCATTTGAAATCTCTTTCCTGGAATTCCCCATGTCAGATTGTCCTTGTCAAGACTATTCTTAATCTTCTCTGTGCCCTCCCCGCCTGACCTGCATGTCGGGCAGGTGTGGCTAACCGTTAGAGGAATATGCCAAACTGCAAAGCATAATATTTGTAAATGAGGTCTCCCATAAGGATCGAAATTACCACCACGTAGAGGAGTCCTGTCGCTGACTGGGTCGAATGAATCTTCACAACACGTAACGTGAGCAAACAGAGGACTATGGGAAGAGCTGTTCCAAATAGGAGGGCTATCCCCAGGAAGAAACCGTTGAATGTCTCGATAAACTCAAGAATCGTAAGGAGGACTCCTCCTGCATCAACCGTTCCAATAAGCAGGTGAGATATATCCCAGAGAAGTCGGGCAGTCAACAGGGTAAGCAGTAAGAAGACCGAACGCTTCAGCAGTCTGATAGGAAGATCCACAACGTTCAGATACCAGTGGCCGAGAAGCATGGAAAAGACGCTCCCACTGAGAATCAGACCGCCAAGAATCGATACTCCTTTGAACAAGAAATCGGACCCAGTGAGAGCGGTAATCGTCTCCATGACCAGCACAACACCAATCAGTGACGGAATGGTAACTACCCATGCCTGGATTCGCTCCCGGTTCCAGTAGAACCAGGCGACAGACAGAAGGGAAACCAACCAGACAGCTGCCGACATTTTCACAACAAACCCTGCATCCATAAGACCGAAGAAGACGACGCCCATGCCTCCAACTAAACTGGCAAGACCTAAAATGAAACGGTGAAATCCGGGATCCATCTTTCCCGTGGCAGTTACCCAAAGAAAAACCGGGAATAGGCTCCCAAAAAGGAAAAAAGTGAGCGTGGAAATGATACCTAACATGGAGTCACAAAGCTCTCCTCGCGACGAATCGCCCGTGAAACTTCACTGCTGCTTCTGTAAAGAAAATACAGATTATGGTCCGGCAGCCACACGGTCTTCAATCGTGTCTGCAATACGGGAAAAGACCAAACTGATGGGCGAACCGGGATCTTTGATGGTCAAGGGAGTCCCGTCGTCGCAGGCCTCCATCAGCTCCTGAGAGATGGGAATCTCCCCGAGAAGAGGAACGTTAAGTCGTGCACTTTCCCTGGACCCTCCTCCTCGCTTGAAAAGGTTTACGTCTATCTGAAACCGGCCCTCTGAATCAGATATCACGTCCGATACTTCGTCCATCCGAGGGAGAGAGATGACCGCACCACCAAGGGGATTCCCGGTTTCGTCGTGCACCAGACCCGATACTACGTAACCTGACATGTTTTCCACAACGCCCAGAACGGGTGCGCTCACTTTCCGGAACATATCGGCCCCTTTCCGCGCGTCAGAAACCGCCAGGTCCTGGGGTGTGGTCACAATGACCGCCCCGGAAATTCTCAACTTCTGCAATAGGGTCAGCTGCACATCGCCCGTTCCCGGGGGAAGATCCATGATCATATAATCCAGAGTCTCCCATAGCACATCGGAGAAAAACTGCTCTGTCATTCGAGAGATGAGGGGACCTCTCCATATGATGGGCGTTTCATTGCCGCTGAGGAACCCGAACGACATGATTTTCATTCCGAATTTTTCAAGGGGAATGAGCTTTCCTTCCGGCGTCGTCGCAGGTCTCTCATTGATACCGAGAAGAATAGGAAGGCTGGGCCCATATATATCGAGATCAAGAAGACCGACCTTCCGTCCGCGAGCGGCCAGAACGGCGGCAATATTCACAGCCACAGTGGATTTACCCACACCTCCCTTGCCGCTGGCTACCGCCACAGTGTATTTCACTCCCGGAATGAGATCCTGATCTTCAACACGCGCTGTCCTCCCTTGAGCCTCTGAAGGTGCCGTAATTCTTATATCAATTGTCTCAAACGAACCGCCAGTCTGTAGCGTCTTCTCCACGCGATTCCTTATTTCAAGCTTGCTCTCTTCACTCATGGTGGACAGTTGAAGATCAACCACCACATTTCCCCGGTCGACTTCCACATCTTTAACGATACCGAAGGAAACAATGTCACGGCTGAAACCGGGATACTTCACAGATTTCAATAACTCAAGAACATCTTCTTTACTCAATTGATCTTCTCCTTCCAAGACCCGGCCTAGACAAAAAACGGCTGTTCACAAGAACAACCGTTTAACTGAAGATGATATCCGCGACTATTGTTCGCGACCGAAGTACTTGTAGTTCTTGGGAATGTAGCTGGCCCATTCCTCGGGCACTTCACTCTCTTCAAAAATAGCTTCCACGGGGCATTCAGGCTCGCAGGCACCGCAGTCAATACACTCCTCCGGATCGATGTAGAGCATCTTGCCCTCAAGATCGTTTTCGTCATACCCCACTTCATCCCACTTTTCCTTGGTGGGGTGAATGCAATCCACCGGGCAAACGTCAACACAAGCCGCATCACAAACGCCCACACAAGGTTCTGTAATGATGTATGTCATTCTTCCCTCCTATGACGATCTACTCTAGGAATGATATTATCCAGGAACAATGGCACTCTTTGTCCTATTCAATTTAGTTCGAAGGGACAGTTTATGAAAAGTTTTTTCGGCGTGCCTGCACTCACAGATTCTCTCGGTAATGATTAATTCCAATGTTTCCAAAGTGTGGTATATTAGGGGGATCTCTGTCCATTCTCAGTGGAAGTCTGATGTCGAAGAGCGAGCGGATGCGCCGGGAGAACATTAAGATAAGAAAGCTACGACGGACCGTGGACTTAACCTGCTCACTTCTATACCAATTGCCCCTCACACCAGAATTGGCTCAGAACATCATTGGTGCCACAAAGAAGGTTGTTTTGACTCTATTCCCTGGCTGCGAAGAAGAGTTCAACCTCATATACTTGAGCCGCTTTGACCGAATTCTCCGTGAGCGGGGTATTGAAGAGAAAGAGCCCGTCAACATCTGAACTTTCCCTTGCAACTCCCTCGTGGTAAGTCTTACTTTTTTCAGCTACCTTGGAGCTGACGCTGGCTACAAAACCGAAACGAAAATACGATCTCTATAAAGGAATACCTGAGCTCACGGTGGAGCCCGGGAAAAAGAAAAAGAGACCGCGACTCATGGCTGTGGTCGATGAAGACAACTGCACAGGGTGCCAGGCTTGTATCCCCTTTTGTCCCGTGGACTGTATCGAACCCGTGCCCCGAGAGAAATATGAAATCCCAATCCCCCCCGTACAGATCCGGTTTGATGAGTGTATCGGCTGCCAGATCTGCGCCAGGGTCTGTACCAGACTCACCTGGGATGCCATCCGGATGATTCCCACGGAGAAATTTGAGGAGTTGTACGGAATCACAGTTTCTTGACATCCTGAAAACGATACCTTACCATACCCCTATTGTTGCCTGCCCCTGGCACAGGTAAATTCTTACACGAACATAGACTCACAAACGATGGTTGCGAGCCACAGACAGGGTCAACTCTGCCCACCGTCGGTGAGCCAGGGGAGGGGGATACGGAGTTACGGATATGAAAATCTTTTTCCCGGGAGGGAAGAGAGTCTTTGCGGATTACAAAAGATTCATTCACAAAACAGATCAGGCAGTGGAATCGGGAGGAGAAGGAACGGCTCCCCAATCCTTCGACCTGTTTCCTGTCTCCCTGGGAACCTGTGCCGGTTCTTATACTCTCGAGTTTTCCTAGAAGCGCGATCTTAGTGCAAAAGGACTCGGGATCATACAGGCCATGGAGCGTAATGAGGCGACAGGTTTGATCTCAGCGGTGAATCTGAACATCCAACTTCCGGAAAAGTTTCCGGAGAAATATCGCTCTGCGGTTGTCCGATCGGCCGAGCTCTGCACGGTCAAAAGGAACATTGAGAATCCCTCCCGGTTCAATATCGTCACGACACGACATTGATGTGCAAAGTGAACAAGCCAGCTGTCCTGGTCATCGATCAGGGGACCTCGGCTACAAAGGGATTTATCTTTGACCGGCAACTTCGTCACATTTACGGGGAAAAAATCCGCCACAAAACAGTCAGACCGCGGCCAGGGTGGGCCGAAACGGACGCTCGAGAGATTCTGATTGCCTGCCGAACTCTCCTCCGGTCACTTCTGGAGGTGTGTAGGAGGGATTCCCTCTCTCCCCAGGGGGCCGGCATGGCTTTTCAACGATCCACGTTTCTCTTCTGGGAGCGCAAAAGTGGCGATCCCTCAATACCGGCAATAAGCTGGCAGGATTCCCGGGCCAGAGAACTTACTGCGCGCTTCCGCAACGATGGAGATTGGATTCAAAGAATCACTGGCATTCCTCTTGCCGCTCACTTCGGCGGACCCAAGTTTCTATTCTGCGTGGAACACGATCCAGAGTTGAAATCTGGAATTGAAGGCGGGGATCTCTTGTTCGGGACAGTGAGTGCGTTTGTGACTCACCAGCTTACCGGAAATGCAGTCCTGGATGAATCGATCGCGGGACGGACTCTGTTTCTCGATTTAGAGAAAATGGAATGGAACTCTCGACTTCTGGATATGTTTGGCATTTCCCGTGATTCCCTGCCGCAATTGGTTCCCACGTGCGGACACCACGGGACGATAAAGCTGGACTCAGACTCCATCCCCCTCTTTTGTGTTATGGGAGACCAACAGGCAGCTATGGTGGGCCAGGGCCGATCTGATATTGGAGATGTGGCAATGAATTTTGGGACATCTGGATCTGTTCTGGTGAATCTTGGTGATCACTCGACCTCCGTCCCGTCTCTCCTCTGCAATGTTCTCTATTCATTCGAAGAGGAACGAAAATATCTTCTGGAAGGCACCATTAACGGCGTGGGCTCATTGTTCAGATGGCTGGAAGCACACCTGGATATCCCCCACAGGAAAATGAAGTGGGATGAAAGATGCACGGGGGCGACGCAAGGAATCGTTGTCCCGGGCATCAACGGTATTTCCGCGCCATATTGGACAGGTGAATTCGATACGGCCTTGATGGGTTTCACGGAGTCGACCCATCCCAATGAACTTGTCAGAGCTGCTATGGAGTCCATCGGATTCCTGGTCTGTGATATCTGGGAGATTCTACAGGAGAAATTGGGAGACGGACTCAGAGATATCGTTGTTTCAGGAGGTTCATCAAGATCAGTATTGCTCCAGTTTATTGCGGATATATTGAACAGGCCGCTGTGGAATTCGGAAGGAATGGACATGACGGCTTTGGGAGTCGCCAAATTGGTGGCCAGGCAGATCTGGGACGGACAGATTGACGATCTCAGCGACAGACGAATGAAGAAATTCGAACCTGGCATGGATGATGAAATTCGTTCGCAGAAAATCAACGGCTGGCACGATGCTCTGCGCCAGTTGGGAATTAGAGATGAGCAGATCAAACAGACAAGGGGGTAATCTATGGCTCCACCTGGCGCGTCCCTTCCTCCCCGTGATGAGGCATGGGACCTTCTCTCAGAATATACGGATTCGGACTCCCTCAGGCGTCACGCTCTTGCCATGGAGCACGTCATGCGCAAACTGGCCGAGAGATATGGAGAGGATCCCGAGCTGTGGGGAATTACAGGGCTCTTGCACGATTTTGATTATGAGAAACACCCCACGATGGAAGAACATCCGTATGTAGGGAACAAAGTCCTCGAAGAACGCGGATACCCGGAGGCTCTACGAACCGCGGTTATGGGTCATGCAAACTACACGGGTATTCCCCGCGAGTCGCTAATGGCGAAAGCTCTCTTTTCCTGCGACGAACTGACGGGCTTCATTTTTGCCGTCACCTACGTCCGGCCTTCGAAGTCCATTCACGAGGTTAAGGTGAAATCCGTCGTCAAAAAGCTAAAGCAGAGGAGCTTCGCCGCAAGTGTCAATCGGGATGACGTGGAGAATGGGATTCGGGAATTGGGTGTGGACCGGGGAGAGCATATCCAGCTCATTATCGACGCCCTGAAAGAGAAGGCCGAAGAGCTGGGTCTTGCAGGGAAACCTCACCACTCTACATAGATTCCATCTTCCTTAACGCACAACGTGAAACGTTCAACCTTGATGCCCGGGTTCTCCAGCGCCTCCCCAGTTCGGCAATTGAATTCCCATCCATGCCATGGACAAGTGACCACCTCGCCGTTGAGCTTTCCCCACCCCAGCGATCCGCCCCGGTGGGGACAGGTGTTATCTAAGGCAAAGTATTCTCCACTCACGTTGAACAGCGCAACGGGGTGATCTTCAACGGTGACCACTTTGCCATGACCTGGATCTAACGAGTTCCGTTCTATCAGTTTTTTCAGGGTCACAAAGGAGGGATAATTCTTGTGGAGTGCATTTTGTGGAGTGAACCATCTCCTGATGGTTCAGCATCATCGGGAGATGATGCAGTCCATAACTCACTCCATAACTCTTGGAACTTAATTGACGTTGCACTAGTCCTTCGGAATCAACTCCTCTTCCATGAGGAACAGAAACGGCTCATCATGAATCAGTTTCGCCCTGTCGAGAATCCACGTCACAGGAATATCGGTTTCGAACGCTTCCATGAGCCTCAAAAGATCGGATCTTGAATCGAGGGGGACCGTGAATTTCACCTCTTCAACACCTTTGTACACTTTCAACTGATACTTGTCCCTTTTTAGCCCCGCCGCATCGCAGGCAATTTCCAGTGCCCGGTCGAGACCCCCCAATTCATCCACAAGGCCAATTTCCACGGCATCCGCGCCGGACCAGATTCGGCCCTGGGCGATAACATCGACTTCATCCCGGGAAATATTCCGGCCTTCCGATACCCGGCTCAAGAATTGCTCGTAGTAACCGTCAACGAGGGCTTGCATCCGTTGACCCTCCTCGTCACTGAAGGGGCGGTGTGAGGAAAACTGTTCGGCATGAGGTTGCTCCTTGACAACATCGATGCTGTATCCAATCTTTTCAAAAAGACCTGCGAATGACAGTTTCCCGGAAAGAACACCAATGGAACCGGTGATGGTACCGGAGTCGGCCACGATGGTATCCGCGGCGCACGAAATATAGTATCCTCCAGATCCAGCAACATCCGACATGGAAATGATAAACGGTTTCCGGTTTTCCATATCAGCTGAATCAGGGTGAGTTGTCCGGTGCACCTCTCGCCATATGTCCTCGGAGGCCAATACGGATCCCCCGGGACTGTTCACCCTCATTACTATGGCCTTCACGGACTTGTCTTCCCTTGCGGACTTAATCGCCCGGCCCGTCGTCACTGAGCCGATGATCTTACCGCCGCCGAAGGGGGAAGGTTCACTCTTACCAGGAATGATCGGACCCTCCGCATAGATAAGAGCAATCTTGGACGTCACACTTGGCTCCCAGTCGTATGCCCATTGTCTTGGACGCCGAGCGGCTCTTACAATTCTGACCTTTTCTTCCCCCGTGACTTCTTCCATTCTCGTCTCGATTTGGTCGGGATGAAAGAGACCGTCAACCAGCCCTGCCTCAAGGGCCATTTGAGGAGTGAAAAGGGCCTTATCAAAAACCTCCTCCAGTTTCTCCCGGGACCACCCTCTCCCCTGCATAATCATTCTTGAGAATACGCTGTGGACATCCGCCAGGACTGCTTCATACGCCTCACGGCTTGTCTCCGTAAGGCTATCACGGGTAAACGGCTCAGCGGCTGTCTTATAGTCTCCTCTTCGGTAGAACTGAGCCTCTACCCCGATTTTGTCAAACAGGCCTTTCAAGAAGCCCACGCCGAAGGCGAGACCGTCCACCATGAGAACTCCTCCAGTATTGAGATAGATTGAATCTGCAATGGTGGCCATTGCATAGGCGAGGTCACCCCCCATATCCATGAACGCATAAATTGCCTTTCCACTTTCTTTGAAATCCAGAAGGGCTCGCATGACCTCCTCCATCATTCCCATTCCTGTTACGTACAGATCTGGTTTCAGTATGATGCCGTCGATCTCCTGGTTTTTCGCCATCTCGTTGATGGCGTCTGTAAGGTCTTTAAGCACCAATGTTTTGGGACCGAAGAATACCCTCGGAGTTGGAGAATCACTGAGGGGACGTTCAAAGGACAACTCAACGTATGTTGGCGCTCTCTCTCTGAAGATGGCACGGCGAATTTCACTCGAAGTTTGAATACCCGCAAGGTTCGCCACATAGTCACTTTCAGCCAAATCGTGATAGGTTTCAACGCTCAATTCGCCAAAACCGATTCCAAAGCCGATCTGAATCCCTTCTGTTTCGAGGTTATAGCTTGCAAACAGTTTCAAGCCGTCGAGAATTTCCGCCTCTACCTGGGCAGTTCCTCCCAGATCCCTCCCGTCCGACGTGAACGATGCGGGAAATGCAAAAAGATGGTCATAGGCTACTGTGAATCGATTTCCCAAAGGCCTTAATGCCAAACCAAAACCTGCAAGCTGGTCTTCTCGTCCATCGCGAAGCCTCGACCACAGGTTTTTCCACATAATTCCAGCAGATAAATGTGGAATACCTCGATACAAAACACCCATATCAAGTGCCTCAAGACCCTCGGAGGAAAAATGAAAAGCGTCCCCCAGATAAATCCCGTATCCCAGGTGCTGGGCACTCCCCCAGTGAAAGTAGTTCCTCCCATACCGAGCAGCGGTAAGACCCAGTCCCAGGTGACTGGTCTGGAAGTAGAAACTTGCATGAGTTGCCACAGAGTTCCCGGCTCCCATGTCACTCCTCCCCAGGATGAGCATATTTTCTCCCCGGCCTATTCCGAGACCCGCCGGGTTCAAAACCAGACTTCCGGCATCGTCTATGATGGCCACGGATCTGTTTGGCGCTGCAATCTCAACCTGTCCCGACGCAGCGGTCGTGATCAAGAGAAACAGCACTACATTGTATTTCATCGATACCCCCGTCAGTATGTCTATTTCAGATTTGCTTTAATATTCCTCTTAAGACCGTCAAATTTAGCGCGCTTCACAGCACTGTTCTCAAAGGATCGTCTAAAGTCCTCTGCGGTCATCTCCCGCCACTCCTTGGCAGTTCGGGAGGTAATCTCTTCCCTCGGGGCAAAACTCGATTCGGAACTTGTTTTGGCAAATCTGCTATTCCATGGGCAGACCTCCTGACAGACATCACATCCGTATATCCACCCATCCAGCTGGTCCGCCATTTGGTCCGGCAATTGATCCCTGTGTTCAATGGTCAGGTAAGAAATGCATCGGTTCGCATCGAGTATGTACTCTTCCACAATGGCACCCGTCGGGCACGCCTCAATACAGGCGGTGCATGTACCGCACAGATCGTCATCAAACATTGAATCATAATCGAGATCGCAATCGAGGATCAATTCTCCGAGAAAGAGCCACGAACCGTAATCCCTTGTGATCAGATTCGTATGCTTCCCGATCCAGCCGATTCCAGCTCGCCGGGCCCAGGCCTTTTCCATGACGGGAGACGTATCGACACAGACGACTCCCCGTACCTCAGGTCGAATCCGTTGAATTTCAGTCAGAAGATCAGAAATCCTCGTTTTCATCACCTGGTGGTAGTCATCCCCCCAGGCGTAGTTGGATATTCGGAGCTCACCATGGGAATGACCGTGGAAATAGTTGAGGGTAAGGCTCACAATGGACCTGGCCTCAGGAAAATAGCGGTTGAGGTCCCTCCGTTCCTCCGCACGTCCGTTCATCCACACCATGGTAGCGTGGAAATCTCGCTCAAGCCACTCCTGCAGGCGGTTTCCTTCCGGGGACAGGCGTGACGCCTGCGCAATACCCACGTGGTTAAAACCGAGACGACGTGCACGCTCTCTGATGAACCGGGTCAAATGGGATTTGCCGGAGTCAGGGTCCATCTCCTCGAACGGACTTTCTCGGCCCAAAATATGCCAATGATTGTCTTAATATCCTTTATCTTACCTGACCGAATCCATTCAAGACAGAGTGAGAACTCCGTGGGAAGCAATTCGATGAACTCATCGTAGTCCCTTTTCGCACTGGTTTCTTTGAGATTCTCAGCAAGGAATATCCACATCCTTTCCGAACTGTAGCCGATGCAGGGATGGATTTCGGCCAGTTGGGTGACCTTTCCAGCGGTGTATCCTGTCTCTTCCGCCAATTCCCGATCGACCGTTTCGAGAAGTGATTCACCGGGGTCTATTTTCCCCGCAGGTAATTCTATTTCCACTTCTGCAAGAGGGTATCGAAACTGTCGAATCAGAAGAATCTTATCGTCTGGAAGCACGGGAACCATTACCACGGCTCCGGGATGCTTAATGTACTCCCGCTCGGATGTGTCTCCGTTCGGAAGTTTTACTGTGTCTGACCAGACGTCCAGAAGTTTTCCCTTAAAGATATGGGTGGAAGAAACTCGAGTTTCAGTGAGGTCTTTCACGGCAGGAAAGATGGCATCCCGTCCGGACGGGATGCCATCTTCTTAGCCTGGATTACTCGCTAGCAAAATCCTAATAGCGGTTAAGTGACTATAATTCATGGACATACAGACATTGTTTACTCTTCGTTTCTGAATAATCCCCCGTTTGGTCCCGCAGGTATGCGGGAGGTTAATCCCGCCCCGCATTTTGCGGGGCGGCCCGTCGAAGATTCCGCAGAATGCGGGGAACGGTCCCGATAAGTCGGGATGAAAGCTCATGAATTAATCAGGTTAGAGATCGTTCAGGAGCTTTCGTGCCTCTTGCTGGAGAAGCCGATCGCTCTCAGACTCTGGCTTAATGGCCAGGGCCTGCTTCAGAGTCTCGGCGGCATCGTCCTCGTCATCCAGTTCAAACAGAGTCTTTCCCAGCCAAAGACGATGACGAATTTCTTCTGGCGCCTTTTCAATGGCCTTTAAGAAGTAATCCCTGGCCTCTTCAAAGCTGGCTTCAGGGGGCCTTGTGTATACGATACTCGCCACGGTTCGTTCGAACCAGTTCAAATCCGCGAGAGAATAATGCCACCTGCCCATAACGTGATAGTTACCGTCATCCTCGAGATCCAGTTCAATGGCTCTGAGTGTGTGCTCTGCCACCTCGTATGAATTCTTGATCTTCTGTTCCGTCCCTTCAATCTCTCCCACGCGACCCGTGAGAATTCCATACCACTTATGAGCTTTCGCACTGTTCGGCGCCTTCTCCAACGCTTTCTTGGCATAATCGAATCCGGCGTACACGTTTTCTTCCACCGAACCTTCATCACCGGTGTTATCGGAAAGATCGAAGTGTGCCCTTGCCAGTCGCCATAATACCTTCCCGTTCTCCGGATCCAGACGTTCGGCTTCTTTCAACGCTTTGTAGTTCCCCTGGAAATCGTTCCCTTCCTCTCTTTCATCGGCAATCTCAAGAAGGGTGGAGAAATCCTGACTGAGACAGATGGATAGAAGCATGACAAAGTGCAAAATCGCAATCTGAAGAATTCGTGGTTTCATGATTTGGTTGACCCTCTTAGCCATGAGAGCGGGGACTTTGTTTTCGCACGTGAGTCACCCACGATTATGTTCTAAAGCCCGTGCTATTCATGTCTCTCTTAGACCCAGCAGGTGGATAATGACGCTAGAAATATTCGATGTAAGTTACTTTCAGCTCCCGATTGAAATAATTCACTTTATCACTATCGAAAAGAAGATTGTTGAAATCGAGCTCTATATGGAGACGCTCCACAAAGGTCCACCGGATGGCTGCGTTCAAATATCCACCCTTGTTGAGAGCAATATCCCTGGCCCTGGTGTCATTCTCGTTGAGAGCAGCATTGTATTCCACCAAGAGTGATAGTTCGGGATTGACCTCCACGTCAAATCCGGCAAATCCGCTTATAGACTTATCCCCATCATCCTGCTCGGTGAAATTGTAGTTGAACCCGAAGTGGACACCGGCGTTTCCCAGAGGAGAGCGCCAGTTCTTGCTGAAAGCGAGATAGGCACCGTAGGCCTTGATACTGTACCGTTTCAAACTGTCCGCATCATTGTATGTCCCGAAGCCCTGAGTATTTAGCCCGAGAGCGATACCAGGGAGGGGTGTGGATTCGTCAATGAGGCGATACTTCAAGATGACCTCCGGCCGGGGATAGGGAATCGCCTTCCCATCCCCTATCAAATGACTGGCACCATAAGAAAGACCGAACATGAAACGATTGGTGATCCCCACGGAGAGCCCGGTGGTCAAGCCCCCACCCTTTTGAACTCGCATTTCTCCGGAGAAGGTTCCCCTGACAAGTCCGCCGGCCGTAGGAATGGTGACCAGATTTGTAGGCGGCGGATATTCCACTGCCTGAGCTGAGAGAAACGAGATGCCAAGAAGGAAAACAGAAACTTTCATTTTCATCTCCCGCTTTGAGGTGCTGCCAATATACTTTGAGGTCTTTCCAAAATCAAGCCCATTCGGGGATGCTCCCTTCAATATACAACGGGGTAGACTGTCTTGCCGCCCTGCCTCTCAATTTCTCCAACCTGTGAAAGAGGGATTGTCAGCGTATCCTCCTCACCCATCATTTTGAACCGGACGTATCTATCGGTGATTTGAATGAGATTCACCCGCAGTATATCTCCGCTATTCAAACGGATAAGATCGGCCAGAGACCCCGGTTGCTTGCCGGGATCCCATCCGGCAGCTCTCTTCTGACGGATATCTTGAATAATCTCGGTGCTCTCCTCAAGATAGTTGGACTTTCCATCCGGAGGATTAACAACTCCAACGTGACTTACTTTTTGACCCGTTGAGTCGTATTCCGTTAGTTCGTACGTTCGGGACTCCGGGTCATGATCATAACGAAACAGGCGAATTGTTTTCCCCCGGGGTTCTTTGATCCACCGTTCCTCCTTAACTAAACCCGAGTCAAAATATTCATACAAGATGGTTCCGAGTAGGGTACCATCAACGCTTGAGAATTGATATCTGTCGATCTCTCCACCGGGAAGATAGCTGTAAATCGTCACCCGGTCACTAAACTCGCCCATATCCCGATGTGGGAATGCATAAGCGAGGAAGGCCGCCGACATCTTTTCATTTCCCCAGTACACATACATGGTTTCCACGTTGCCGGAACCATCGCGAATAGATCGCCTGAGAAGAGTCCCCGAAAAACTGTACTCGTAGATCTCTTCCTGGAGTACAGTGCCATATTCATCGATCTTCGCTTTTGACAGGAGCCGGTCATACTTGTCGTAGAAAACTCTTAGATGGTTAACGCCCGCGCGCTCTGATGCTTTCATGGTCACATCGATCTTGAAATCCTCGGCAGTCCTGTAGTATCTCACATACGAGACATCCTGAACCGCGAAGAGACTCAAACATAGGGCCAGCAGCACTGTCACATTTCTTAACATTGCAGAGTACCTCAGCGTAATAGAATTATTTTGCGAGCGGCCGCAAACTCAGAGCTTCCCGTTGCGGAAATGCTGCAGAGATAGATTCCAGTACTCGCCGGCTTGCCCCGATCATCCGTTCCATCCCAAATGAGAGTTCTGAAACCAGGTTCCTCAATGCCATCAATCAACGATCTCGTGTGTCTACCCAGAAGATCGTAAATGGAGATGACCACGTGCGTCCGCTTGGGCAGAGAGTAGGGAATGGTGGTCCCAGCGTTAAAGGGATTGGGAAAATTTTGGTACAGTGCAAATCCAGTGGGAACGGGATTTTCTCCATCAGCGACGGAAATGGCCCCGAATTCAGACGAGCCCATGTCAGGCGCAGATCCTGTATAGTGATGGACAGCGACGTTGATCAGCGTGTCTCCATTCCACTCAAAGAAAGGAGTCCCCGTGTAAATACATGGCGAATCTTTCAACAGACGGAAATTCCGTGTGTCTGGATTGACAAAGAGTGGATCCGCTTCAATATTTCCTTCCACTCGGTTGACCGTGCCGTTGCCGGCACTCGCACTGGTGTCTGTCTCCGGTGAGATATCCGAGTAAGCGATGGTGACCGAACTTGAGTCACCATAAGAAGCAAACATGATTTCAACCGGTTCGTTCTCCCAGAGTATGCAGTTCACGAGCTTCGGGATTGACCCGTAGAGAGCGTAAATGCCTCCGCTGGTGAAGCCCCTGTTCCCGCTTATGGTGCAGTGGAGGAATTCTGGGGCCGATCTGTCGCAGGCAACGGCTCCAGCAATGGAGCCCTCGTTCTCGATTATGGTAGTTTGCACAATCCTGGGGCGGGAATTCCGAATGTATATTCCGGCGCCCAGGAATGCGGGAATGACGTCTTCGCCTATTCTGTTGTGGTTAACTGTCGAATGAACTATGATTGGGGTTGAATCGTCAACGATGTACAGGCCACCACCATAGTACGTCGCCGTGTTGTCCCTGATGATGCAGTGATCGATGGTCGGACTAGAATGTCTTATGTGAACCCCGCCTCCCCTGTCTGAATGGCCGTTCAAAAGGGTAAAGCCTGCCAGAACTGCCGTTGTCTCCTCTTGGTCTTCGAATGTGACGACGCTGCCGGCGCTGTCTCCATCGATTATTGTCCGGGAAATATAAGAGGTGTCGCCAAGAATCAAGAACCGGGAGCCAAGAACAAGATCCTTTCCCATGAAGTTGATGTTTTCAGCATAAATCCCCGGGTCAACGAGCACGGTATCGCCTTCATATGCCAGGTCGATACCTTGCTGAATAGTAGCGAATGGGCTCTCCCCGGAACCACTGCCCGTGACATCCGAACCAGTTGTGGATACATGCCAGATTGGGCCAGCGTACGGGAAATTGAATGATCCTGGCGTTCCAAAATCCCCACTTCCGTAGGGAAGCGAAGATTCGGCCCAGTACGATCCGACATTATTGTCCAACGCCGGATCCAGAAGCGCCATGGATTTTCCTTCTGGATCTGGAAACTCTGCGCCTCCATCGTATTCCACGCGGTCAATTTCCAGACTGTCCTCATTCATCAGGATAATCTCGTCGCTGCCATTGCCCAGGGTGATAGATGAATATTCATAATCCACAAGCACACCACCGTTAAGGCTGGAATCCCCCTCTCGCCCCATGACAAAATAGTGTCCGGGCTCAACGAGAAGGGGTCCCTCGGACTCCATGACGTGCCCGTCCTCTCCTTCGTCCCGAATCGTCCAGCCACGAAGATCAAACGACGCGGTATCCGCATTATACAGTTCGAACCACTCTCCATCGTAATCACGGACGGCGTAGGGGTTTTGCATGATTTCGTTTATGACAATTCTGGGTGCTGACGAAACCGAGGACACCGGGAATTTCCATCCAACAGGCCGGTGGTCAGAAAGGACAGAACCGTATTCAGAAACGATATCATCGAGACGGAAGGTTGTCGCCACACCGGCTCTCGCCTCATCAAAGAACGCCCGTGAGATGAGGATGTGGTCGAGGAAACTGGGCCAGCTGGGATAGGAATCATAATAGTCCGCCGGGTCCTGGGCCAGGGGCAGCGTAACAAAGTGAAAGTTGATGGAATCATTGAGGAATTCAGTAAATGCGTTTTCATGAGGCGGATCCACCAGGTCATCGTTCCAGTCCCCGATAACGACAAAATTGGAATCCCCGGATTCCATCTCTTCCAGCAGGTACCCGTGAAGCAACTGCGCGGATATTCGTCTCCTTTCCAGATCCGTATTTTCAAAGTTGCAGCATTTTAGATGAACGCTCATGACGGAAAAATCTACGACCCCGACCCCACATTCCCAACGGAGGTCAACTTTGAGCGGCGGTCGGCTTGCGAAATAGTAGAGGGCATTGTTCTCATAATCGTTGTCTCCGTCCTGCCCATAGAAAGTATCCTCCCAGATCTCATCACTCCCCTTAAGTGTAAGCACCTCCTTCCTGTACAGGATGGCCGTATTCGTGTAAAGCCCTCCCTCACTGAGAACATAGCCATAATTGGGCAGGAGGGACATTAATTGATTCACGAACGTCGATGCGTCCTCGATTTCCTGCACGGCATAGATGTCCGCCATGATATCCAGCATAACCTCCGCCACTCCATTGACTGTTGTCATGCCGAGCTGTGGGAAGTTTTCGATATTCCACGTAACCATTTCAATTCCCTGCCAGTTGTTCCAGGTTGGAATGGGCCACTCGTCTTGAGGTGGCGAGACAAGAATGGTATCGGAAGGTGGACAATCTTGACCCCACAAGAATAGAAGGTGGAAGCAGACCATCCCTGCGAGGCGGTGCATCAACTCACCGAACGATCTCCGATGCAAAGACAAACTCGAATCCTTCTTCACTGAGTCGAGAAATCTCCCGTCGAAAGGCAGCCAGTGTTTTCTCTCTGGGATGGGCGATTCCAACAGCCACCCCTACCTCCCGTGCCTTCTCTTCCAGAACGGTCAATTGATTCAGCACGGTCTCCTCATCGTCTTCGTAGTCAAGAAAGACATGTCTCACGGCAACGGGGACGTCGGCTCTTTGCATCTGTTCCACGGCCACGGATTTTGAACTGGTTCTGCTGTCGACAAAGTATTTCCGCTCTGCCCGCAATACTTCCGCCACGGTTCTCATGAGTCGCCTGTTCTCCGTCGCATCGGATCCTTGATGATTATTCACACCCTGCGCGTGAGGAATCTCAAGAAAAGCTCTCCTCAGCCGCGAGCGAATTTCGCTCTCTTTCTGGCCGGCCTTCAAAATAAATTCCTCTTCGCCGGCACGATGATCACTCGATTCCATGGGCATATGGACCATAACTTCAAAGCCAGCGTCATGGGCAAGGTCCGCCACCCGGCTGGAGAAAGCGTGCCCCGGCAGGACGGAAAACGTTGCCGGGACTCCAAGCTCCAGAAAATCGTTCACGATACTGTTCAGGCTATATCCAAAATCGTCAATGATGAGGCAGATTTTCCCCGCGTGGGTGGACATATCGGGCGTGCAGACCAACTCCGCAAACGGTTTCTCACGTGAGCCGAGGACAAAAGTGACATCTCTCGTTTTTTTGCTGATCGTGACCTTACCTACTCCCACGTCACGGTCTTTAAGAATTCTAGGGACGCTGTTGCTGATGCCCTCGGGCGTGTATCGACGTGGGTAAAGAAATTCATATACCCGGCCGGTAAGGCTTTTTGAGTTGCGGATAAAGAAAAGTCCGAGCGTCTTTTCGAGTGTCTTTTCCCTGACAACCCGGTCCCATGCCGATGCGGTGGGCGACAGCTCACGGTCCAGTAGACCCTTCTGCCGCTTCACATTGATGTAAAAAGCAAGAAGAAGGATAAGGACCAGCAGGACAAAGAGGAAGGAATGGTCTCTCTTTCCGAGCGGATCCATCACCTGTTCTACGGCAGTCTCGTCATAACATGGAAAAGGTGAGGGACACCCAGGCGATGAGATCCAACCGCCACGCCGTAGGAGAACCGAAATCGACGCCAGCCCACGCTCGCACCCACTGCCACTTCCGCAACCCGATGAGATGAACGCAGACCGACGGTGAGTCTCGCATCATCGATGGAGATTTCACCTGCCAGTCTGATAGTCCTCCCGTGCACCTTCGAGAACTCTGCTCCTGCCGTAAACAAAGATCTGAAGCTGCTCCTTTCAGATCCGGGTCCTGAAGACATATGCCATGTCCCTCCTATTTGTAAGGCGGTGGGCAGGGACGGTACTTTCTCACGCATGGGGGTCATGTACCCCAAATTCTGAAGGGCCGCCGCCAGGGAGATCTGGCCCCCTGCGAGAGGCCACCAGGCACCAAGATCCACACCAAAACCTGAAGAGTTATCCACATACGACTCAAGACGAATCCAGCGAATTGTTCCTCCCAGACGCCACCGGTCAAGGCGGCGACCCCAGGTTGCTTCCACGGTCGTTCCCGATTCCTTGAAAAGGGATAGATAATCGTCAGTTGGTGTCGTTGTTCGGAGTTCCAGATCCGATATCTCCAAATGCCTGACGCTAAAGCCGAAGGTACTCCCGAAAGCAGGTTGGGCGATGAGTACCGATGTTCCTCTGGCTCCTGCGAACCACAAATTGTAACCGAAATGAACATCCATGGCCGGGATTGATTGAACAATCAGTGCCGGGTTGCCCCGGGCCAGTGAAGGATCTCCCGTAACGGATGGTGTGAAGCCCCCAAAAGCGAGTTCCCTAGGTGAGGATGGAATGGTCAGAAAAGCAGTCCCGACGGCAGAGGAATTAGCTACCAGGCTCAGAAAGAAAAATGCGGCAGAGCCCGTGAGGAGGAACCTTCTCATCAAAAAGTGAAAACATAGGTAAGAATATGCGACACACCTTCCCCCCTGCGACCCAGAGCGAACGCATAATCGACGATAGCGTCATCACGCTTCAGGAGAGAGTAGTTGAGTCCCACACCCACCGCTGGAGAGAAGTTATTCATTCCCCCCCGAACGGTTACGTTGGATCTCACCTCATATTCCCCGCCCATGCGGACGCGATGAGCTGCCATGCCGTCTTCTGTGGAGAAGTAGGTGTGATCTCCCATGACACTAAACAGACCCGAATGGTAATTGAATCCGGTTCGAACCTGAATTGGGAATGGATCTCGATACGACTTCCCTTTCTCATCAAAGATGTCACCGGTGTTCCACGTGTAGGCTGCGTTCAAATCCTGAATCACGATACCCAAATCGAATTTCTCAAATTGACGGATCATGATCCCGACATCCACGCCGATTCCCTTGCTCGTCTGTTTTCCTTCAAAAGGAATGATATTTTGAAGAAGCTTAACGTTTACGCCAACGCTCAGACTCTCAAATGGTCTGTTGGAAAAGGAGAAATATAGAGCGTACTCTGATGTGGAAAGCGTACCGGTTTGGTGACCGGCCTGATCTCGACCGTCTATGTCGTCCACACCGGCATTCAGAAGTCCAATGCCCAGCCCACCGGTTGGAGGCAGGGAAGTGGCAAACGAGGCCGATACCAGATATCGATCCAGTGGCAGAAAATGGTGGAACACGGAAATCCGTCTCTTTTCAAGAAATGCAACGGCTGCCGGATTGTGATAGGCGGAGAATCCATTGTCCACAGCCGCCGTCAAGCCGCCGCCAAGGGCCATGGATCTCGCAGTAGTTCCGACACGCAAAAAAGCTCCTGCATAACCCCCCATGTCCGCCGCTGAAATCACGGTGGTGAATACGACAGGAATAATCGACCTTCGGAAAACCTTCATTTCAGAACGATGAGTTTAATCCAATGGCTTTGATCATCGTAGAACAAATTACAGAAATACGTCCCGTTTGCCACAAGTCCCCCCTGTTCGTCTCTCCCATCCCACTTCAATGTCCCCTGGCCTCCTCCCGTTTCATAGTCAATGGAGCGGACTTTTTCCATGGCAAAATTATAGATTCTGAGTTCCATCCTGGGTCTCTTGCCTCGATAGAAGAATCGGACATGACCGTCCCCGTCCACAATGTTGTACACGCTGGGAGAAAACGGGTTGGGATAAGCATACGGTTGGTTGCTGGAAACATGGGTCCGGTAAATCTCCCAAACGGGCTCATCCGTGCCGGGATCAGGAGATCTGGCCAGTCCGTCGCCGGTGCCTATGAACAGGGCTCCAAGGGAATCCGGACCCTGCCAAAAATCCCGCACATCGTGTACCACGGCGTAGACGTCATTGTCCAGAATCTCATCGTTGTTAACCGCATCCACGGCGGGCCGGAAGAGGGCAAAAGTCACGCCGTCCTCTGATTTCCATAATCCATCTTCCGTGGCCACATAGACAAGGCTATCCACGGTATAGATGTTGTACCCTCTCCTATCTCTCAGAGCGGACACCGGATACCAGGTGAGGCCGTCATCGGGAGTGTAACTCACGCCATGGTCCTCACCGGGCTCATCGGCTCTCAGGGTCACCGCCCATATTTTCCTGACGCCCTTCCACTGCTGCCTGGCCAATGCCACGACCCAATTCCCCGTGATGCCAGACAACGGATACGAGTAGTGAATCCAATCGACACAGCCAGACTCATCCAGTATGCCCCGGTTTATGCCTCCTGCAGTCCCAACCCACACCGTATCACCGTAGACAAGAACAGAGAAACCCTTGTGGTTATGATTGCCGTCGGGAGGGTCCCGGGGATTCAGTTCGTAATCGGAAACCTGCTCTCCACATGCCAGGTCTGTTTGAGCATCCTGGGGCAGGGGAACACGCTCCCACCCAGAACTCACATCGCTCCGGTCAAGACGCCGAAGACCGCCGGCCCAGCTTGCGATCCAGAAGTATTCGTTACCGATGGCAATATCGTAGGTAACGTTCTGCTGGGGAACCGTAACGGGAAGAGCCTCGAGAGAAACACCACCCCATATGAGAGTACTGTCCCCACTGCTGTCGACCGGCTGACTGAAATATCGCCAGTTGACGGCTGTCGTATCTTGGGAATTAACGGAGAGCGCCAGTCCGGCGCCGGTCTGTACATCCTCGCCTGAAGTCGGATCCTCTGTGGTTGTTGCAACAGCAACGATTAACGTATCATCGTTCGCAACACCGATAGCCGAGACGCCCCCCTCGGGGAGTTTCGTTACGTTCTCTCCTCCCTTCAATTCCTGGGACGAAAGAAACGTTCTCGCGGTGAGACTGTCCCGGAGTACTGAGAGTCCCTGCCCTGTGCCGAGCCATACCAGAGTGTCCCCCTGTGTCCGGATTTCCACGATAACATTACTCTGCAATCCGGCCTGAGTTGAATCCGCGACCGTTGTCCGGGAAAGGGAAAACAGCTTCGGAAAAGGTGCCGGCGATCGTCCACGCACCTGGCCGTGGAGGACTCCCGATGACAGGACAAGGACAATGAATAGATTTCGGATCATTCAAGAACCACCACAAAATGGGAGGTGTCGCGAAACGCATTGGATTGGTCCTGCACGCGGAACCGCCATTCGAGCTCACCCGTCTTGGCGTTGTAGGGGAAGGAAATCAGGATGGAATAAACGCTATCGCCCACTGCCGTATCCCCGTGGTCTTCCTTTCCATCATCAAACAGGTAGACATGGTTTCCATTATTGAGCATAGTATCGGGTTCAACGTGTCTGGAGGTAAAACCGACCCATTGAATGTCATCCACCCCATTGGCGTCTGTCACCTTGGCCTTAATATCCACGAGACGGGCAAAACCTGAATCCGGAAGGTTGAGCGTGTCGGGAGCATCGATCCAGAGAAACTTGGGATTGATATTTCCGAGATCGAAAGAATCGACTTTAGCCTCTACATTGTCGTCGTAATGGGCCAACACCTGCAGATAGACGATACCCGTGTCTCCATACAAAATGGAGTTCGTGTCACCGAGATCCTCAATGGGAATCTTGACGGAGTAGACATTGTCCTTCTTGAGAATGTCGCCAAAATCGCCGTTATCACTCAGGAAAAAGGAGTCAGGTGTGGTCTGGTTGAAACCGTTGGTTCCGTACCATATGAGCTGAGCGAAAACGAGGTTATCACCATTAAAAGGATCCTTCAGTTTCGCCGAGGTGAATATCTTTTCATCCTCTTGGAGATAGTTAAACGTGATGTCTGTGACGGGATCTGTTTCTTCCTCTGGTTCCACCGGCGTTTCGCAGGAGAAGAAAAATACGGAAATGATCGAGGCAACGATGAAATCTCTTCCTGGCACAGCGCCGGGAATATATAGGCGTCTCTTTTTCGTATCAATTATTTCTTCTCGCCACTCACTACTCACCAAGTGCTTATTCCTTTCCATAGATGTGATGCAGTAGCAAAGTTCCCACTGTTTTCAGACTTTCGGGACTGCATTTGTCAGGAGTGTCTTCCAACGTGTGCCAGTAGTTATCTGAGCGATTGGGATATTCAAAATCTATGATATCGACTGACGGAATGCCCCCTTCTTCAAAAACCACCACGTGGTCATCATCTACGGCATGTCCCACTCGCCACTCAAACGACGTGAGAGTCAGATGAGCGGCAAGATTCCACAACTCTCCCACCAGTTTGGGTGCCTGGCGCCATGAATTCAATTCAACGGGAAGTTGAAGGTCCTTGTCTCCCACCATGTCGATGAGGATGCAATAATCGGGCATCTGGGTGGGAATATTCTTTGCGAGATATCGCGACCCGTTAAAAAAATGGTTGCGGTCACCCTGCTTGCCAAGATCTTCTCCATCGAGGAAAATGAGGTCGACACCTGTGGCGGGTGGCAACTCATGGAAATGATGAGCGAGTTCAAGGAGGACAGCCACTCCGCTGGCACCATCATTGGCGCCAAGAATAGGACGAATGCGGTTCCTTTTCGTCTTATCCCTGTCCGCCCACGGTCTCGTATCCCAGTGGGCAGCCACCCAGAGGCGACGGTTCAACTCCGGATTGAATTGAGCCACTACGTTTGTCAGCTCGAACATGGAACCCGAATAGGGATCCGAATAGGGAAACGGTTGAGTCAACACTTCGTCTGCAAGGGGAGAGATTACGTCCAGAATATATTTCAATCCGTCCCGGTGGCCCGGGGAGCCAGGATTTCTCGGACCCAGGGCACACTGTTCCTCCAGGAAACCGAACGCCCGCTGGGCATCGAATTCAGGCACATTCTGGGCCAAAACCAAAACGGGGAAGAGAATCCCAGTGACCCTCGATACGGTATTCGTCACCTTGAGCATCTAACTCATAACGCATAACCCAAAACGGTCAGCCCCTAATGGCAATATTCACGTCAAATCCAAAATCGCGATCCACCTTCCGCCCCACCACGCGTGAGTCGCTTTCCCTGTATTCGAACCAGACGCCGCCGGTTACTGTCCGGGAAAAAGAGTAGGATATTCGAGGAGATATCTTCCACGACTTCCTTGTGGCACTTGTGGATAGAGGGTACTCCGCACCGTTCCGTTCCCTTGTGACGGACTGGGTATGATCGAAGGTGAGGGAAAAATTCATCGTGTTTTCCATATTGAAGTCCCGGAAAAAGACCAGAGGAATATGCAAACCGCCCCGGTGGGCGTAACTCGACGTCGCCGTCCAGGAACGGTCCGTTTTGACGCGGGTGCTGTTGAGTCCACTGAATCTGTTATCAACCGTTCGCACCGTTGAAAACCGCGTGGAAAAGGAGATCCCTTTCAAGATGGTCATGGAGAATCCGGCGACGGGTGAATATGAAGCGGTGTACTTTGAGGATAAGAGAACGTCACTTTGCCACGACCGTGTCTCTTTACCCGCGAAGGCATGGTCGAAGGAGGCAGATTTGGCAATCATTTTGATAAGGGGCCATTTTTCAATACCCGACCAGCTCAAGCTCCAGCCAACGAAAGGGAAACCTTCTCCACCGCTGATTCCCGACGGCAAGAAGCCCCTGGTGATTGACTCCCGGCTGATATTGTTTCCATCTAAACCCCTGGACCGATTATGAGAAAAGCTCACGGTCGTCCTGATTCTGGGTGTTATGGAGAGTCCGGATCTCAAGGAAATATCTCGCTGGCGTTGAATGGATCTGCGATTGACGCCTACTTCATCGCTGTAGGTGGCCCTGGGACCAAGCTCATTGTCAAAACCGAACCGGTAGGGGAGATTCACCTCGCCGAGCACGCCGAAATCGTTCTGTGATCTGTTCTCAGAAAATGTGATACTGATGGGACTGATGCGGCTCGCAGCCTCGTGCAGAGTCTTCAAGACACTTTTTAACGTTTCGTTCTCGGGTACTTTCTTGTCCGGTTCAGTCCCCCCTTCCTCTACCGTTTGGGGGGTCCTCCTGCTTCGCCGCCTGGATCCCCGTCCCACCGGCCGGGAAGGGGTATAGACAGTTTCAATAATTGACTTTGGGTTCAGTGTCAAAGAAGAGGAAAACCGGGTTTGGGAAGCGATATTTGCCCCCTCCTGGGTGCTTTCAATGGGCTTTGACCACCGGTAATTGGTGCTGTAATTGAGAGACGGCTTGAGCCAGGTGAAAATGGTAGGCGTAAAGGTGGTGGACACATTGTCCGTTACATCCGAAACAATTCCGGGAGTCAGCGTCTTCAGGGCCTTCAGGTACTGGTTCTCGAATTTGTTCATGTTGCTCTTCATGGACTTGGAATAATTCGTTTTCAGGTTTTCAAGAATCGTGTACCCGATCTTGAACGTCCGGCTGAGCCCCAGATTGTACACCCGTTTACTTTCTCCCACCCTGGGCTTTGTCTCCGTCAGTGCCTCGCTCACTTTCATGGACATGTCGAACGACGACGGTGTGTAATACAGATGAATATCCGAAAACTTGCTGCCCAGTAATGGCACCTCTTTCAGGAATTTCAAGGGTCTCCAGTAATTGTCCCGGCCAAATGACAATCCGTAACCAGCCCCTCCAGTATTGCTTCGACCGAATCGCCGCTCGATTTGTTCGTCTGAACCCCATGTCTGACTTGTTGAAAATGAGGTATTCAACGGATCCAGGGTGTATCGTGTGTACCAGCGGTCCGACCGAGTCGACTTGGTGAATGAAGTGCTCATTGCGACTTGCCGGCTTCGGGTCAGTGCGCTGTCTGGCGGACTATCCCCACTGAGCAGAATATCGGTACCGGGATAGTACTTGGGTGTGGCCACGTTGTTGGAATAACTCAGGGATAGAGGTAAGCCCAAACCCCATGACTGGGGAAAGAATTTATTTAGATTCAGCCGGCTGTCAACACGGACCCTCTCGGTTGTTTGGCCTGTCCCAAGACGCTGCTGCAGGACATGAAAATCGGCATGTTTCCGGCTGTAGGTGAGCGTAGCGTTTCCAAAATCCGCCAGATTGAGAGAGGATTGAAATCTCACCGCCGTACCGGCATCTTTCCTCACGTGGGAGAGGCGGAGCTCATCGAGCCATATCTCCCCACTCACGGGCTCTGTTGAGCTCTTGTTCCGGACCCCCACCTCAAAAAATTGAATCCGGGAAAGGGCCGGGCGTCCCTGAATAAGATAGGTTTTTACTGTATCTTCCCCGGAGTTTTCCGTAGCAATGTACTCCAGTGTTGAATCGGTCACAACAAACATATCCTCGGGATTCTTCCTCTTTATGTTGGTGGAATCCTTGCGCTTCAACCCTGTAAGAAAACCGAGATCGATGGACATGAAGTTTCTCTTTCTCTCTTCGTCCCACCCTTCATAAACAGGCTGGCGAATTTCGTAGAAATCATCACCCCGGCCGAAGCGAAGAAAGAACTCCACATCTGTGGAATCCTGCCAGATGTGATCACCTTCACCGTACGTAAAGAGTTTCATTTTTTCGTAAGTAAGATAACTCAAAGCCTTGTTACCCCGAAGCTCGATCAGGTTTTTCTGGGCGGCTCCCTCCTCGCCAGGCTTCAAGTTGTCGAAGGTGAGGACAAGGGACTGCTCTTTCTTCCTGATGCCGTACACCCGGTCGTATTCACCTCGAACGCCGATATCTTCAACACTCTGGGCATAGTCCTGGTTGTCTTCCGTATTCACCACGGTAACCGCAAACACACTGTCGTCCGGAACAAATGGCCCGGTTCGGCCTTTTCTCACACCCCGCTCCTGCCACTCGTTACCCACCAACTCCACCTTGGCAATCTTGACTTCCGCTTCCTCAGGAATCCCCATCAGGCCAAGGCGCAGAAACTTAATGGTATCCCACGTGATGGCACCGTCCTTCTTCACCTTTGTGAAATCACTCAACGGAATTCTGTAGAGTCGCCACTTCCCCATGCGCGAATCATTCTCTCCGCCCTTGTATTCACGCCAGTCCTCGCCGTAAAGGCTGAGATCAATGCTCATGGTGAAATAATCATTGTTTCTGTCAGGAAAACCGTCACGGTTGATATCCTCTGTATCAGGATAACGGGCCCCCTCCATGGGCCGCTTAGCCGTACCGTTTCCATCAGTCCCGTTGATGTAACGGTATTTTTCTGGTCCCTCGCGCTCGGTTTCGTCGAAACTCCAATTGTCACCGTTGGGATCGCCAGGATCAAAGTCATCGGGATCATCACTGTAATAGACATCATAACCCAACTGCAGGGCGGCCTCGTACGTGATATCGAGACAGCCGCCGTAGCCGTCCTCATAAGCATCCTCACACCCGTCCAGACCAATATCTTCATCGTCCTCCAGGAACGTATTCCCGATGGAAAGACCCGCTTCAGGCTCATCTTCCGTGTCAAACTCCCTGTTCCCGTTCTGGTCCTCGCTTATGAACCCCAGGTCGACGCTCATTCTGCCCTGTATGTCGTCATCTGTCAGCAGCCAGATTTCAAAAAATTTGCTCTGGGATTGATTGTAACTGCTCGAATAGAGACTTGCGGTAATCCCCCCCCACGTGGAGTCGGGATCCACGGATCCGATTTGTGTTTTCCGGCGAGAATAATTGAGAACCAGAATATCGGTCAAGTGATTTTGAGCCCGGGTACTGACCTCCTGCCTGGGCCAGATATCAGTGGTTCTTACCTGGGTGTACGGATTGTACCAGAATAGGTTGGCGCGATTCTTCCGGTCGAAGCCGAGCGGGGTGGATGAGAAGTTCCAGAATCTTCGCCTGATTGATGGACTCGACGTCCGCTTGGCTCCCTCGAAGTCATCAATGAATGCAACTCCCTCCCGGTCATCCGTCGTGGGATTGTCGACGGAATTGGGATTGGGTAGAACCTGGGCGAATTCTCCTTCAACTCTGAACGACGACGGTTTGTTCGTTTCAATAAGAGGAAGTTTGTCTATGGCCCGGGTAAGTAGGTCAAGATCGCTTTCATACCGGCCGTTTAAGTCCCAGATGAAATTCCGGGTGGGTTCATATCCTACCTCAATTTTTTCATTAATAACGGACTGATTGTAGTAGAGAGCCGTCCCCCCTATGAAAGAATTGGGTCCCAGATCAATCTGGGCCCTGGCTCCCATGATAGTCTTCTTGTCAAATGAGACGAGTTCATGCTTGTCATAAAGGATGTTCAACTCGGCTCCCGGGTCATTGATATCTTCATTGAGTATCGTCAGTGTGCCCGTAAAATAGTCAATGGTATAATCTTTGCCGCGTTCAAGAGGACGATCATTGAGGTAAACCTCCTCACTCCCTTCCACAAGCATGAATCCACCGAGATTGATGGTGGCACTCTTGTTCTGATAGGTCGCCTCGATGTCAAACTTCGACTCTTTACGAATACTCTGGTAATCGAGGCTGCGATACATAAGGGCATTATCCGGCAATATGGTGCTCAGACTGGGGCTTTGGTTCCCCTCACCGCGATAGTTTACCGTTCCGGCAAGAGAATCCAGCTCAAATGGATGAAGCATGGGGAGAATCAACTCACCCGTTACACGATTAATGATATTGGTGTTGTAGGTATCTATCAAATCGTCGGGAATTGGCTCACTGTCAACATCGAGACTGTCGAGACCGAACAGGTGAAGGAATGTATTCCCATCCGAATCCCGTTCGTCGTTACCCAGGGCGCCGTCCTTGTAGAGAATCTTAACTTCGAACCCCACGGGATTGATGTTGGTGGCGCCCAGGTAGTAAACGTTCTTGAAGGCCAGAGGCCAGGTAGGGTGAGGAGGACTTGGCGTCAACGGCTTGATGAGTTTCAGATGAATGGTTTCTCCTTGCGATACGTCCTCAGTCAATTGCCCCACGGCTCGTATGACGGCTGTTTTGTCCCGCTCAGACAGAGTGTAGGATACAGCGAGTATCTCATTCTGAACAGGTGTGGTGAGACGGATAAAACCCAGATCCTCGCTCACCACGTAATCGACGTCTCTCTCAAGGAGCTGAAAAAGGCTCCCCTCCGTATAGCTGCTGTCTTCACTGTTACTCTCCCTCCACCTTGATTGAGTCTCGTCGAAATAGGGGTTCACATATGCGAGGCCGTTCAAAGTTCCAGCACTACCCAGAGACCCCACAGACTTGAAAACTTCGATTTCCTTGATCACCACGTTTCCGATACGGTGCTTCCCGTCTTTCAACGGATAGAAACTGGGGACGAAAAGAAGACCGCTCTCCTCTCCATACCTGAACAGTTGATCGACGAAAAAATACTGGTTCTTCCGGTACTGGTAATCCGGAATAGTCTGTCCCTGCGACTTCGCACCATCCTTGAATTGCTGTTTCTCCTTCCTGGTCTTTTCAATAGAGGCCAGTGCCGTGACGTCAACCGGTCCAAGCTTCATGAGGGATTTCAGTCCAAACAGTCCCTGGTTACTCCCGGAAAACGTCACAAACTGGGTTGAGGGTAACGAGAGGGATATGTTTCCTGCTTCAATCTTCTGCACAATCTCGTCTTCGGTTCCCGCATAGTTGATCTTGATTTGATTCTCCCAGTCAACGTCCCTCTCACTGTCCATGTCCATCAAAACGCTGACTCGTTCGCCCACCTTTCCCTCGAGCATAAGGTTTTGACGCTGGTCAAACTCAAAGTGCGTTGTTTGCGCTTGGCGCAGGTTCGAACGGGAAAGCTCCTGATCCTGGAACACCATCTTCCCTGACACATTGATGTTCCCACTGATGTTCAAGGACGCCCGTCCCACCCCTGTTTCCACACCCATAAGCTCAAAGGAACCTCGTCGACGGCGCTGACGTTCGTCCGAGGCCGACAGATCAGTCAGCCTGAAAAAATTTGAGACGCCGTTCCTGGCCAGGCGCTCTCGAAAATACCAATCCACAGGAGCTGAAAAGGGTACCTTGAAGAATGTGCCATTGTGGGCCTCAAAGAGAGTTATGAGACTCCAGTCTTCCTCAATTTCCGTCCATCGTTCTGTACCGTCATCTTCCGGTTTGAGAATACTTCTGGTGGTCGTGGCACTGTCCACGGAAAACATAAAGGTGAGTTGATTATCAAATGGTTCCACGATCCAGAGAGAGCCACGTCCGTTCACAAAGGATATGCTGTTTTGGACGGAATTCGCCCCCTGTCCGCAGAGGGGGGAGAAAACCCTGAGGAACAAAAGAAAGAAAACCGCTATTGCTGTTCTCGTTTGCCGGCTCAACTGACTGAGCCCGCCGAGGATCTCATCCATTGAGCTATCCGCTATGTAACACAGTACCCCTTGTAATACTCCGCCACAACACCGTCGACAAGGGGATCAAACAAGTAGCAGTTTTCCTATACGAATCTCCTCTGTTTCGGAATGACTAGGAAGGTTTTTCGGAGGGAACGATTTTTTGAGACAGTAAATCCGAAAGTTTTCTCATGGCCTTGCCCCGGTGACTCCATCGGTTTTTCTCTTCACCTGAGAGCTGAGCGTATGTCTTGTCGTATTCCGGGATATAGAATACGGGATCGTACCCAAATCCACGATCTCCAACTGGTTTCTCTGTAATCATACCTTCAACGACTCCCTCCACCCAGAGTTCCTGCTGGCCGTCGACGTAGCAGACCGCCGTCCTGAAACGGGCCGTTCGACGCTTGGGCGGGACGGCCACCAAATCGGACAGGAGTTTCCTCACGTTATCCTTGTAGCTGCAGCCGTCTCCCGCATACCGGGCGGAAAAAATCCCGGGGGCACCGTTCAGTGCATCCACCTCGAGACCGGTGTCATCCCCGATTGTGGGACGCCGGGTCAAAGAGAAAACCCTTCTCGCCTTTATGAACGCGTTTTCTCTGAGAGAGGATCCACTCTCCTCAATTTCGGGGATCTTCTCCTCAGGATCTATATCGTCCAGCGCTAATCCTTCCATGTGGGAACCGTCAAGCAGTGCCTTGAGCTCCCTTGCCTTGTCTCTGTTCCTCGTTGCAAGAATTACTTCCATATCCATTACCGCCTGTTCGTTTCCGAGAGGGAAGACAGACAAATCTATGAGCATTCCCGTTCCGCCCGTGGATGACAAACAGTCTATCGAACGGCAAACATAGATATTCTCTCTCAGCCTGTCAAGTGAAATCCGGAGGCGAATCGGAGTGGCATGGCTTCAAGAATGCGATTGCCTTTCGACAGGTGGGACGGTAATTTCGCAGGACACCTTCTGAGAGGATAGCCCGTACGAGGCTCGGTAGCTCCCCGCCAATGCGGGGCAGGCAGTCTCCTCCTTCGCTACTCTCTGATCGTGGCAAATGACGAAAATTAGTAAAAGGCCGAGTAGCTCCCCGCCAGTGCGGGGCAGGCAGTCTCCTCCTTCGCTACTCTCTGATCGTGGCGAGTGACGAAAATTAGCACAAGGCCGAGTAGCTCCCCGCCAATGCGGGACAGGCAGTCTCCTCCTTCGCTACTCTCTGATCGTGGCAAGTGACGAGAATTAGTAAAAGGCCGAGTAGCTCAGTCGGTAGAGCAGAGGACTGAAAATCCTTGTGTCGGCGGTTCGATTCCGTCCTCGGCCACTCGCACTTTGTCGTCGGAAACCTCGTCGAAAGACGGGGTTTTTTCTTGGTCTGAAGAGGAGTGGAAATTGGTGGAAGGCTGATTTTTTCCACCGGCTTCAGCGCCCAAGGTGGTGGAAATTCTTTTCAGACGGGAAGTAAGGTTTAGTGATCCGGCTATCGACCCTGACATCTGCGCTTTGTCGTTGTAGTATTTCATCGTAACTGCTGGGCTGCTATGACCAGGGAGGGATGATACGGCACTCAGGGGGATGATTCTCTCACTCATATTATTGTTCCTTTTGTTGCTGAAGGGTGAAGTAGAACGTGGCCCCGCTCCCCTCTTTACTTTCCGCCCAGACACGGCCACC